>NZ_JBHSEL010000096.1:0-9705 GCF_042653845.1 Daeguia caeni
GCACCGTCATCTGCCCAGGCAATAGCCCCAAGGCCGAACATGAACTAAGATTGAAACCGGACCACCCTATGGGGTCAGGCCATAGAGAAATTTCTCGTACCCTTGCCACTGGTGGAATTTTTGTATTCACCCCACAATCATTGAGATTTCTCGACCTCGTTGTAGCATGCCGCAACAAGGTCGATGCGAACGAAATTGAACGCAATATCGGTAGATATATGGGAAGCAATCCCGAAAGAGCCGTGGCAGCCTTCAAGGCTGGTGAGCACGCTTACTCGGATGTAAATGGCCAAGGAGGAGGGGGCGTTCTCACAGGTGATTTTTATGGCTGGGCCGCCATTCCAGCAAGTTGGTTTACAAAACAGTTTGGGACTGATTTTGAGGTCATTGATTACATTGATGACCCGGCACGTTTTGAGCAGGCTGTGTTTGTAACCAGAAAGAAATGAGCATCCCAATGATACTAGCTTTCCACAAATCAAGATGCCGCCTTTCTGGCTAGCGTTCATAGCTGTCTGCAAGGTCTGTATATTTGCCAGAAATACCATGTCGCTTACATGAAACTGTACACACGGACATCAAAAGGCGTCCATTCCGTGTATGCTATTCAATGCAATTGAATATCAGGAATGACGGGAATACGGGCCGCCTTAGAGACCAGAGTAATTCCCGGCTACGATCTGGCTGCGTGAGAGAAGCTGTCAACGATGCTGAACGAACGCAACCAGTTCGGTTACCAGCCGTTATGTAGAACATGCATGAAAGAGGCGGTTAAAGCACGGCTCATTTGCGGCTTTTCCATCAAGCAGGATAAGGGGCCTGACGCTATATTTGATTGTATAAGATAGATTATGGAACTTTTTTGATGCCGGAATATGGATAATCGCGCGGAGACAATTCCTGCGCGTCTACAACATCAGACAGCAGATTTTCAGCTATGGCTGCCTTGGAAAAGCAGGAAGCGACTTTCCATCCGGAGCCGCGAAACACAATATGTTAGAGCAGTCAGCCTTTCCGTGGAAAGCGGAATGCGCCATTGGTTTTCCGGCATTTGGCAGCCGGGATCAATTGTGCCGACGCATACAGATGCATCCTTACCTTTGACGATGACCGGGCTTGCAGAAAGGACTGCCATGAACTGGGCAGCCCATATTGTTTCTGCGAGAAGTTTGCCCAATCAGCGTAGCATCATCTGGTGATCGCGGCTTGAGGCTCAAGGTTTCCCAAAAAGCTGATCAGGCAAGCAGGAAACGCAGCGCACGCTGGATTTCGAAGAAATCGTCTGACGCAAAGCTTACTGCTCGTGGGGCACTTGCACGCGCCCCGGGATACCAGGATGCGCGATAGGCATCAGTCGAATTTACAAATTCAACCGTAATTTCATAAGGCCCCGAAAGGAACGGCATGGTGCGCTCGGAAAGTCTGCCAATAGCCAGTTTCACGCCCTCAAAAATCGCCTCGCGCGCTTGTGCCGGCGCGATGGAAAGCGAGGCGCGGCCAAAGCCTTCAAGGGTCGGAACCGTCACGATATTGGGCACCAATGCCCGTGCATCGGCACAGATTTCCGCATCGCCAGACAGAAATGCCGAGGGAACGCCATAACGGGCAGCGCACAGCGCGTTGAAGGTGAATTCAGAGGCAACCTCACCATTCAAGAGCACGCGCGAAACGCGCGTTGTCGTGGTATGCGCCAGCGGATTGGCCTCCGAGCCGGCTTTTGCATGATAACCAGTATAAATGGCAGCGGCAAATTCCGTACTCAAACCAAACATCATGGAATCGGGATGGCCAGACCAGCCTCGCATGATCCTGGCATAGGCAGGCAGGCGATCGACAATGATATTGCGGCCGCTCTCATGCGCATCCTTGATCACGATCTCGGTTGCCCCGGCAGCGCGCGCGCCCTCACAGGCCGCCAGAACCTCACCGGTCATCAATTCGCGAAATTCCCGGTAATCGGCCTTGTCGCGATCAGCCTCGTCCCAATGGGCAATGCCTGCGGTGCCCTCTATGTCGGCGGAAATAAAGATCTTCATTGCGCATGCCCTTTCGCCCAGTCTGCGAGAGAAGGAAACAGTTTGCCGGTGCGGCCGGTTGTTGCAGGGGCTGCGCACAGCGCGTTCAGGATTGCTTCCTGCGTGGCCTCGGCTGCGGCACGAAAGGCAACATCTATATGATCATTGCTGAGCATGCGAACGGTCTGGAAATCCGGGCCATCATGCACTACCGGATCAGCGGTCGTAAAACAGAGCGTGATATCGCCAGACCCATTACCCCAGAAGGCGCCAAGCCGGGCAATCCCTGCGCCAGCGCGACGCGCAACGCGCTGCAATTGCCGATCGCCCAGCGGAAGATCCGTGGCAAGCACGACAATGATCGAGCCTTTTTCTGCACCACTGACCGCACCGGGCATGGGACGGCGGCCATCCGGCAGAACCAGATCGCCCGCACGGCCAAAATTGGCAAGAACGAGCGAACCAAGCGTGAATTCCTCCTTGCCGATCTTCATGCGGCGGGAGGCGGTGCCGATGCCAGCCTTGAAGCCGAAAGCGGTCATGCCTGTCCCTGCCCCGACAGCCCCCTGCTCCACAACGCCGGGCGCAACGGCATCAAGCGCGGCAAAGGCGTCTTCGACAGTCACGGCCAGAGCCTGAATATCGTTGATCTGGCCGTCATTGCATTCGCATACCACGGCATTGACCGTGGAAGTCTGCCGTCCGATCTTCGGGTTCTGCGCGATTGCCCGGCGGATCAGCGCCTCGGTGCAGGCGGCGACGCCAAAAGTATTGGTCAGCAGGATCGGTGTTTCGATCGTGCCAAGTTCGGCAATCTGCACCAGACCGCCCGATTTTCCAAAACCGTTGATCACGTCAACCGCGCCGCGCACCTTGGAACGGAACAGATCGCCCTGATGCGGCATGATGGCTGTCACGCCCGTGGCAAGCCCATCGCCCTTCAGCGTGCGATGACCAACCATGACTCCGGGCACATCGGTAATCGCATTGTTGGGGCCGGTTGGCAGGCTGTTTGCACCGTCGCTCCAAAGTCCAAGACTGCGGGCTGTCGTCATGTTCTCTGTCCTGTCTGGCCGCGTCAGATGCGGCCAGCTTTCTTGAGGCTTCTGAGGAAGGCTTGCGTGCGCTCGCCCTGCGGATTGCCGAAGATTTCGGCAGGTGGGCCCTGCTCGTAGATCTTGCCTCCCTGCAGGAAACAGATACGGTCGGCCACCTCGCGCGCAAAGCCCATTTCGTGCGTGGCAAGGATCATGGTCATCCCGCCCGCGGCAAGATCGCGCACAATATCCAATACTTCAGACACCAGTTCCGGGTCTAGCGCCGATGTGATCTCATCCAGGAGAAGCAGCATCGGATCCATCATCAGCGCGCGCACGATTGCCACGCGCTGCTGCTGGCCACCCGACATGCGGTCGGGATATTCATTGGCCTTGTGGGCAAGGCCGATGCGCTCCAGGAAGGCCATCGCCTTGTCCTCGGCCTCACGCCGGCTCATGCCAAGCACTTTCGTCGGCGCCAGAACCGTATTCTCCAGCACGGTCATATGCGGAAAAAGGTTGTAGCCCTGAAAGACGATGCCAATATCGCGGCGCAGCCGGTCAAGATCGACACCCGGCCCGGTGATACGGTCACCGTGAATGAGGATCTCGCCCGATGCAATTTCCTCAAGCCGGTTGATACAGCGCAGAAGCGTGGACTTGCCGCAGCCGGACGGGCCGATGAGGCAGACGACCTCATGTTCCTCGACCTGCAGCGTGAGGTTGGAGATCACCTCCAGCTCGCCGTAATATTTGGTGATATTATTGATTTCCAGCAGCGCCATATGCCTAGCCCCCTGCCCGCATACGTTTCCGGTCGCGCTCGATCAGCCTGTCGACCAGACGCGCCTGCGGAATGGTGATGACGACGAAGAGAATGGCAACCGTTGTCACCGCCGAAAGATTGAAATTATTGGCCGCAATGATCTTCGACTGGTTGAAGGCGTCGATCGTGCCAATAATGGCCACCAGTGCCGTGTCCTTCTGCAGGCTGATGCAATTGTTCATCAGGGGCGGAATGATGTTGCGCACCGCCAGCGGCACAACGACATAGCGCATGGTCTTGGCATGGCTCAGGCCCAGCGAGCGGGCGGCTGCAACCTGACTGTGATGCACGCCCTCAATGCCGGCACGATAGACTTCCGATGTATAGGCGCCATAGGTAAGCGTGAGCGCGATGATTGCGTAGGACGTTGAGCTCAGCTCAGACAAGAAGGGAAGATTGGTCAGCGGCAGGCCAAAACCGATCAGATAGATGGTAATGATGGCCGGCAAGCCACGAAAGAGATCGCCATAGGCGGTTGCAAGATAGCGCAGCGGTCGACCGGCCTCGCCCGGAAGGGTGCGGGCAATGGCAATCAGCAGCGACCAGACGAGGATCAGAACCGCTGAACAGGCAAAGATCGTGACATTGGTGCCAAAGGCCCAGATGACCCGGCCGGCAGAATTCCTGATCTGGTCAAGGTCAAAGAAAGTACGGCTGACCGCCGCATCATTAACCGCCATGAACCATGCGCCGACAGAAATCAGCAGCAATGCGCCGATCCATGACAATGCTTTCCAGGAGGCAAGCGAGGCTTCCGCGCCAAGTGCGCGGGCGGCATAAAGATCCTGATTGCGCCGTGCGGCAGCAGATTTCATCACCGCGCGAATGGCCATCAACAGGACAAGTGCCGCAGCCGCGGCCGCGACAAGACCCGGGATCAGCACCACAACCGTCGATACACCCTGCCCGATCGCATAGTTGCCAATATGTTGCGCCGTCACGGCGACAACGAAGAAACAGACAATGGCGAGAACAAGCGTCAGTGCCGTGCGCACGCCATGGGTTCTCGCCCTGTCCTGGGCGCGCCACCGTGTGGCGCGCCTGGTTGCATTTTGCAGTTCAGAAGGAATCGAACCAGCCATCAGATCAGTATTTCCAGACCGGGACATCTTCAGGTTTCAGGCCACCGCGCTCGGCCGAAAGATATTGTTCTTCCAGCGCCTTGAGCGTGCCATCGGCGGCAAGATCGGCAATGATCTTGTCGATCACCGGCTTTGCCTTCGAGCCCTTCGGATAGACGCCAGCCGTATCGCGGCCGCTTGGGATCTGGCCAACGACACTCAGCTTGCCTTTGGAATTGGCAACCTGGCCGAGAATGACCGAAATATCCGTCATGACGGCATCGACATTGCCAGCGGCAAGCGCGGTGAACATGGCGCCCGTGTCATCAAAGACGGAAAGCTTTGCATCAGGCAGGTTTTCCTGTGCCCACTGCACCATGACGGTGCCGGCCTGGGTTCCGAGCTTTGCAGTCTTGAGACCTTCCTGATCGATCGGGGCATCTGCACGCGTTGCAATGCCGAATGCGCCGGTTGCATAAGGCGTCGAGAAATCGACAACCTTCTTGCGCGGTTCGGTGATCGAAATCAGCGCAAGCGCAATGTCAAAATCCTTGTTCTGACCGGCCACGATCGAGTCGAAAGAAGCGTTCTTCAGAACGACCTTGTCGAGGCCCAGACGGTGGGCGATGTTGACGGCCATGCAGAATTCGCGGCCGCTTTTGACGGTTTCAGGCGTGTCGCCATTGAATTCACCAACAGCCGGAAGATTGATGATGACCGTAAACTGGCCGGGAACAGCCGTCTCGACCTTTTCGGTGCCGGGCTGGCCATAGAGCTTGCACTCGCCATAGCCTTCGCTGGCGAAAGCCGGAGCCGAGAATGCCATCAGACAGCCAAGTGCAGTACCGAGCAATTTGGAATTGAATTTCATATGTTCGCCTCTGGGATGCTTTGTCGTGGTGGTTTTGGCCTATGACTGAAGCATGTTCACATGTTCAAGATAATAGGCCTGCAATTGCCGGGTCAGCGGACCCGGCACACCGCCATTCAGACTGACGTCACCAATGCGCACGATTGGCGTGACAAGACTGGTAGCGGATGTCTGGAAAGCTTCTGCCGCCCCTTGGGCCTCGGCAATGGTGAAGGCACGCTCTTCCAGGGCAACACCATGGGTGCTGCACAGCCTGAGAAGCGCTGCACGTGTACAGCCGGGCAGGATTGCCTTTGAATTTGCACGGGTGATGATGCGCTTGTCGTTCGTCACGATATAGGCCGTGGACGACGCGCCCTCGGTAATTGTACCGTCCTCGACAAACCAGGTGTCATCGAAACCTGCCGCCTTGGCGTCGCGTTTGGCCATGACCTGGCCAAGCAGCATGATCGTCTTGATATCACGGCGGTTCCAGCGCGGATCTTCCACCAAATTGACCGCAAGGCCAGCAGTCTGCCCCTTATTGTTGAGCAGGTTCTTGGCTTGCGTGAAAGCGATGAAGGTCGGCTTCAGATCAGCCGAATAAACAAATTCACGATCTTCCTCGCCGCGCGAAACCTGAAGATAGACCGTACCTTCCATGAGTTGGTTCTTCTCGATCAGCGCATGCTGGATCGCCTCGATTTCCGCACGCGGCAATGGCATGGGAATCGCCAATTCAGACAGCGAACGCTCCAGTCTTGCCAGATGCAGATCATTGTCGACCATCCTGCCGCCAATGACTGCCGTCACTTCATAAACCGCATCGCCAAACAGAAAACCACGATCAAACATACTGATCCTGGCCTCGTGTTCCGACACGAATTCCCCACCGCAATAAACCACTCTGGCCATAGCGCGTCTCAGCCTTTCGCATGCCATTTCACGAGTCGGGAACCTATTTCGACGCATATTGTTTGACAAATTCAATTTGAGCAGCCGGCAATGCAAAAATTGCATACACTTTTAAAATCAATCACTTTATGAAGAGACATCACGCCTTAACGAACGGCAAAGGGTGAAATTGCGATGGAACTGAAATGGCTGGAGGATTTTGTAACCGTCGCCAGCACGTCGAGCTTTTCGCGCTCGGCCGAATTGCGCAATGTATCGCAACCGGCCCTGAGCCGGCGCATCAAGCAGCTGGAGGTCTGGCTGGGCGCCGTCCTGATCAAGCGTGGCGCCGTTCCCGCGGAACTGACACCTGCCGGACGCAGTTTCCTGCCCATTGCGCAGGACACGATCCGCGCGCTTTATGCCGCCCGCGAGACGCTGCAACCGGCCTCCAATGCCGGCATGGTGCGGCTGGCGGCACTCCACACCCTCACCGTCACCTTCATTCCCAACTGGCTGCAAACTCTTGAAAAAACCGCGCCCGACACCCGCATCTGCTTCATTCCAGACCGGGGCGGCATTGAAGCCAATCTGGCCGCTCTTATCGATGGCGAGGCGGATTTCTTCCTCACCTACACCAATCCGCGCGTTCCCCTGCACCTTGACCACGAACATTTCGACTTTCTGTCGGTCGGACAGGACCGGCTTTTGCCAGTCGCAGCCCCCAGCCTGCGGCTTGAACGCGACAAATGGGTCGATGGCGAGAACATTCTTGACCGGGCGCTGGCGGACCGTTTCACCCTGCCCTATCTCAGCTACGGCTATAGCTCGTTCTTTGGGGTCGCTCTTGGAAAACTCTTTGCCCAGAAACCTGGTTTTCGCCGTCGCACCATCCATGAAAACGCCATCAGTGCCGGCCTCAAAACCATCACCTGCACAGGCGCTGGGATCTGCTGGCTGCCTGAAAGCCTGATCGAAGAAGAGATTGCAACCGGCAAGCTCGTCCATGCGACATCAAACCCTGACTGGGCGCTCGATCTTGAAGTCGTGCTTTACCGCCATGTCGGCAATCAGACCCGCAACGTCAACGCCTTTTGGGACAATGTGCGTCATGTCAGCACTGGAACTTTTGCAGCTGAACAGCCTGTTCTGGATACAGCATCATGACCATTGGCCTGCAAAAACGGCATATGGTCTTGGCGTTGTGATGCGTGGCAAATTGAAACTCTGAAGAACCGGAACAATGCAGCCATAGCCGACTTTCAAAAGCAAAGCCTGTCGGTCATGATGACCGGATAGCCTTATTTGCATTCGGCCATTGCTGGCAGATCAAGCAGCAAGATCCACGCAGTCATCGACGCGCGCGAGCAGCTCTTCTGTTCATCCTTCCGCAAGACAAGCCCACATGCCCACCCAGCACGAACGCAAACGGCAATACCCGTCCGATCTTTACCGGCAGCGCAATCTGGTCGCGCACTTCCTCTTCACGTCCAGGCATTTTCGCAAGCTTGCCACACATCATGTCAAGCGACAGCAACTTCCGCGCCACTGTCACTCCCGTCTTTGCGAGACTCCGGATCTTACCTCATGCGAAGGCACATCAGCCATGGCAGCATGACTTGAAGCAAAAGTTTTCCGCCAGCCCGGAGCGGTCCGGATCCTTCGTCCCTGAAACAGGCAATCCTGACTCGAAGATGTCAATGAGCAGAAAAATTCAGCAGATTGAAAACTATTCGACTTCCCACAAGGCAAAGGACAGGTCATAAGTGTTTGACTTCTTTAACTGCTTCAGCTTGATGCTGTGTGCCTGTCTTCCTGCCGGATAGAAGCCTGACATATTATCATGTTTGCTTTGCTTGCTTTTCTCGCACTCATTATTGAATGGTGCATTGGTTATCCCCATTGGCTGTATCTCCAAATCGGGCATCCTGTCACCTGGACAGGCAAGCTGATCGAATATGCAGATAAAAGACTGAATCTGGCGGCAAAGCGCGATGGCATTCGCCGTGCAACAGGCACCATCACCCTGGTCTTTATTCTCATTGTCAGCGCAGGAGCCGCTTGGCACGTGCAATGGATTGCCGGCAATGGAGCCGGTATTCTTCTGGCCGCCCTTTTGGGAAGTTCGCTTCTGGCCCAAAGGAGTCTGTCCAGTCATGTTGAGGCAGTCGCCAACGCTCTGGAAAATGCCGGTCTCGACGCAGGCAGAAATGCAGTCTCCATGATCGTCGGGCGTAATCCGGCCACGCTTGATGAAGCCGGCGTTGCACGGGCGGCCATTGAAAGCCTTGCCGAGAATTTTTCTGACGGGGTGGTGGCTCCCGCATTCTGGATGGCCGTGGCAGGTTTGCCCGGTGCGGCCATTTACAAAGCTGCAAATACGGCCGACAGCATGATCGGACACAGAACGCCACGGCATGAAGCGTTTGGATGGGCTGCGGCAAGATTCGATGACATCATCAACCTGCCTGCTTCGCGCCTCTCAGGCATTCTGATTGTGATGGCCGCATTTTTCATGAAAGATGCGTCACCACGCAAAGCCTTTCAGACGCTTTGGCGAGATGCTGGCAAACATCGTTCTCCCAATGCCGGCTGGCCAGAAGCTGCCATGGCAGGGGCATTGGGTCTGGCTCTTGCCGGACCGCGGACATATGGCGACATAGATGTTACAGACGCCATCATGGGCGAAGGCGGACGCAGAGCGGCAACTGCCGCCGACATTCGCCGAGCCCTATCACTGTACCGCCGGGCAGATGCCTTGTTGCTGCTGATGATGGGGGGCTGGGCGGGAGCCATGATCATCTTCGGATGTTAGGAAGAGCCGGAAAGCTGTTGCTCGGCCATTCCGAATGCCGCTTAAGCCATGAATAGATTGCGAAAGCCTGACCAAACATGATTTTGGCCAGACCCGGGCAAAGGAAGATATCTGAACCTCAGATTGTCCGACATCAACGCCCATGAGACCAAATTGTATTAATTGAGAAGAGAGGGTTTTCGGCTCATCATAGCTTTATCAAAGGAC
>NZ_JBHSEL010000097.1:0-10781 GCF_042653845.1 Daeguia caeni
AGCCAATGATACCAAACGCATTATCTATGCCATGCATCTGCAATACTTTGATAAAAGACTCTTCTGTCGTCATCTTCATGGCGCATACCTTTCAATGCAATTTAGAGAACTTCGTCCTTGAGCGCGTACCAGCGGTACATGATGCGCTGTCCAATGCGCCTGAATGGCGTCAGCATGCCGTAGCTCGGCAGTTCGGAAGTGAAGATCGGCAGATCGAGATGCTGGCCACGCCCGGCAATCAGCTCTGCCGCGCGACGCCCGGCCTGGGCCGAATACATTACACCATTGCCGCCATAGCCCATGGCGTAATAGATCTGTTCGGCCGGATCCGGACGGCAGATGCGAGGCATCATGTCATGGCTGACATCGACCCATCCCCACCATGAATAGTCAATCTGAATGTCCTTGAGTGCCGGGAACTTGCGATAGAGTCCGGCAAGAAGCAGATCATAGTGCTTGCGGTTTGGCGCATCGGCGCCGGTAATGGCGCTGCGGCTGCCGATCTGCATGCGGCCATCCGGCAGGAAACGATAATAATGACGCAAGGTCCGCGTATCGGTGAGTGGAATGCCGGTTTTCGGCCCGCAGGCTTCGATTTCACTGCTGGTCAGTGGTCGCGTGACAACCGAATTGGACAGAACCGGCATCAGCCTGTAGCGGGTCAAGGGGTGAAGGCCGCGAGACGTATAGCCAGCCGTGGTAAAGCAGACCTTGCGCGCCCTGACCGTTCCGTTCGGGGTCGTCACATGATAGAGACTGCCCTGCCTTGCAATGCCAATGACCGGACTGGAAGTGTGGACTTTCGCACCAAGCTTGCGGGCAAGGCGCAGATAGCCGAAGGCAAGCTTGGCGGCATGAATGCCAATGCCATCCGGCTCATACATTGCGCCCCTGGCTTCCTGGTCACGGATGAAATCGCTGAGAATTTCCTCACGGCTGACAATGCGTGACCGGTAGCCAAAGACCTCGTTTAGGACGCGCGATTCCTTTTCGAGCACCGGCATTACCTTGTCACGATGGGCGATATAGAGATGGCCGCCATCCTGAGGTTCGCAGTCGATTTCCGGCTCCCTGATAAGTGCGCGAAAGAGATCAAAGGCTTCGGCGATTTCCTTGTGCAGTTTTCTTGCGACATCCACGCCCCAGCGTTCGATCCATTGTGAGCGCTTCAGCCGGCCGGCATTGATCTGTGCCTGTCCGCCATTGCGGGTGCTGCACCCCCACGCCACGCCATTGGCCTCGAGCACAGTAGCCTTGATGCCATGTTCACGGGCAAGATGGATGGCTGTCGACAAGCCCGTGTAACCAGAGCCAACAATGACGACATCGGCCTCGACATCGCCCCTGATCGGGCCATCATCTTCCGGCGCGGGGCCGGCAGTGGCGATCCAGTAGGTTGGTGCATAATCGCGTCCCTGTCCGGGCGTTTTCGCCACCATCGGATCATAGGCCGGGTCAAAGGGCTGGGAAGCAGAAAAGCTGGTCTTGTGGTGCGTATCCATAGTCGGTTCCCTTTTCACCAACGGAACATATGGCCTATGCCTTCAGCACAGGACGCTGCTTCCGGAATGCCTGTTTGATGATGATCTTGCCGTCACGATGGGTGAAGAGATCGCAGCCTTCAGCCTCGATACGGGCGCCGGTGCTGTCGGTGCCGCGGAATGTCCATTCCGATACTGCGCGATTGCCACAGACAAAATGCCTGTGATCGGCCCATTGCGCATCCGGCATCTGTGTCCAGACGCCGGTAAAGGCTTTGGCAATGGCGTCCTTGCCTTCAAGGCGCGTGCCATACACTTCCGTCCCCCCGATTGTGTAGAATACGCAATCATCAGCAAAGAATGCCATGATCGCATCGATATCGTGCCGGTTAAACGCGTCAAATAGGTCTGAAAAATCGGTCTCTGTCAGTTGAGCGACTGGCATTTTAGTACTCCTAGCAGTCTCTTGGCCCGGTTCGGGGCAAATTCCTCCTGTGCGCGGCATTGCTGCCACGCCTTATGTTGCGGCTGGATCAGATTGGTGTTCTTACGTTGCGCCCATCGTCATCAGACTTTGCCCTTCCACGGTATAAGGACCTTTTCCAGATAACGGATGAGAAGGTCGAAAGCGAAAGCAAAGGCACCAATGACAATGATGCCCATGATGACCGTGTCACTGGCGAGGAATTGTGCCGCGTTCAGCACCATGAAGCCAAGGCCACGATGGGCAGCGACCATTTCCGCTGCAACCAGTGTCGTCCAGCCGACCCCGATGCCAATGCGCATGCCCGTGAAGATTTCCGGCATGGCTGCTTTCAGGATGACCTGTGTGATGACCTGAAACTTGGAGGCACCCATGGCATAGGCTGCATGGATCTGTTCGGTCGAGACTGAACGCACACCGGCTCTGGCGGAAATCGCCATTGGAGCGAAGATCGCCAGATAGATGAGAAACAGCTTTGGAAATTCGCCAATTCCAAGCCAGATGATGATCAACGGCAGATAGGCAAGCGGCGGCAGCGGCCGGTAAAACTCTATGACCGGATCAAGCACGCCACGGACGACTGTGTTGACCCCCATGAGGATGCCGAGCGGAATTGCCGTGATACAGGCAAGCGCAAAGGCGCCCAATACGCGCTCCAGACTGGCCAGCGTATGTTCGATCAACGTGGAATTTGCCACGCCATCGGTCATGGCAACGATGAATTTGTTATAGACTGCCAAGGGGGATGGGAGAAACAGCGGTTTCACCCAGCCCATTTCCGTGACAAGAAACCATAGGCCCAGCAGAAGCAATGTGGTTACCAGGCTGATGAAGCCACTATTGCCGTCACCGGGAGCACCAAAAACCTTGCCAGGCTTGACTGGCCGTGCGCGAAACAGAAAATCAAACATGGGCCAGTTCCGGGTTGCCTGAAGCTCGTTCATCGCCATAGATAATCCCCAGTATTGTCTCACGCATCTTGATGAAATCAGGGCTGGACTTGACCGCGCGTGCATCGCCGCTTTCAAGGAAACGTCGGTTGAAATCCAGGTCATAGGTATGCGTAATGCGTCCCGGCCGCGGCGACATCACGATCAACCGTGAACCGAGAAACAAGGCTTCTTCGACACTATGCGTGATGAAAAAGAACATCTTGTTGGTCATCTGCCATACACGCAGGAGCAGTTCCTGGATAGTTTCGCGTGTAAGGGCATCCAGTGCGGCCATGGGCTCATCCATGAGCAGCATTTCCGGGTCACAGGTCAGTGCACGCGCAATGCCGACGCGCTGCTGCATGCCGCCTGAAAGTTGATAGATCTTGTGATTGTGAAAATCCTGCAAGCCAACAAGCTCAAGATTCCTGGCCGCGCGCTTATAGCGTTCTGCTTTAGGAACACCTTGAAGTTTGAGCCCAAATGCAGTGTTATCAATCACATTGAGCCAAGGCAAAAGTGCGTGTTTCTGAAACACGACACCCCTGTCTGCGCCCGGGCCGCGAACCTGTTTTCCATCAAGCGTGATTTCACCGGATGAAGGGATCATGAATCCCGCCATCAGATTGAGCAGCGTTGTCTTTCCGCAACCGGAGGCGCCAAGCGCAACAACGAAATCACCGCTTTTGATCTGCAGACTGACACCCTTCAGTGCAATCACGGCTTCTTCGACATAAAGGCCCGGATAGGTCAGGCTGACATTTGAAACATTCAAGATTCCCATAACGTCACCTTTCGGGGGCGAAGGTGCTATTCTGACCGATGTCAGAAATGACAATTTTTCAAACTTTGAGCGGTATTGCCGCGACCGTCATGTGCGACGGTCGCTGGCGGAAGCGTGCCTACTTCGCAGCAGCTTCGGCAAAACTGCCGTTCACGTTGTCGCTATAGTCATCCAGAGCCTTGTCGAGCTGCTTTTGCTCAACAAGGAACTTAGCACTCTCGGTAATGGACTTGAGTGCTCCACTATCCTTGCCGCCGCCAAGCCATGTCGTGGAGGCCTGTTCGTCGACGGTCGGGAAAACCAGCAAGGCAAGTGCACCGGGAATATCCTCGGCATTGCCGCCGATCAGCTTGACCATGCCCTTGACCTGGTCAGAGTCTGCCGTCCACTGACCACCATTTGCCTTGTAGTCGGCATAGGCATCCTTCAGTACGGTGGTAAAGGCGGTCATGAACTGCGGATTCTCGCTGGCAAATTTCTTGTTCACGACAAGGCCATCAAATGTCGGAACACTCTTTGCCCCAATATCTTCCGAATTGGCAATTTCCTTGCCGTTCTTGAGAATTTCCGAGAGCGCCGGCGGCCAGACATAGGCCGCATCAATATCGCCACGCTGCCAGGCGGCAACAATTTGCGGTGGCGTCATGTTCAGGATTTCCACTTCGCGCGGATCGATCTTCCAGACGTCGTTGAGACCGACCAGAAGATGGAAATGGGACGTGGAGACGAATGGCACGCCGACCTTCTTGCCCTTCAGGTCTTCCGGCTTTTCAATGCCGGAACCTTCCCGTGCGACCAGGGCTTCCGACTTGCCAATATTGTCAAGGATCCAGAACAGCTGCAGATCAACGCCGCGTGTTGCGGCTGCCGCAATGCCGGTCGAACCGATGACGCCGATATTCACATCGCCGGATGCCAGAGCGGTCGAAATATCGCCGCCCGACGCAAACTGGCGCCAGTCGATCTTGTAACCGGCTTCCTTGGCAGCGGCGTCAAACTTTCCGTCAGCGATTGCGGTCAGAAACGGGCCGACGATCTGCTGATAGCCCACAACCACTGTCTGTTCGGCATAGGCCGCGGAAGCGGATAGCGCCGCCACACTGAACAATATCACTCGCTTGATGCTTTTAAAAAATTTCATAGAGTTCCCCTTCCATTCAAGAACCATGTCTGACCTTGTCATGACCGTTGGCGTTGGCCGCCAATCTCTAGTTCCAGATTGAACGATAACCATCTCGCCCCTATTGCCTTATATCCAGTTTAAAGTCTCAATAAGTCCAGTTATGATCAGGATGGCGTAAATGCCTTCGCATTGGCCAACCGGGGGAATTATTCCATGTCGAAAAACAGAAAGAAGGAATACGATTGCGAAGTAGAGGGATAAGCTGAAAAACTGACGCAAACTTACGAATATTTGTAGGTTTACGAATGGAGAAATGCCTTGGACGTGGTATCGCCAACGATATTCTTCCTGGATGCAACCCGTAAGACCGGGTTGCAATCGCAGATCCGGGAAACAACGGTATCCGCGATTGTTTCAGGTACGATCCTGCCCGGCGCCCGCATGCCGTCATCGCGCAAGCTGGCCGAATATCTGAAGATATCGCGGCTCACCGTCACGCTGGCCTATCAGGAACTGGTCTCGCAGGGTTATCTCGAAGTGCGTTCCAGAAGCGCCTATTATGTCGCGAAAACCCCGCCCGTTACACGCCCTGACAAGCTGCTCGCGTACCCATCGGGGAGCGCGATCGACTGGTCGTCAAAACTGCATTCCGGCTTCAACATCGCCAAGGCCATTCGCAAGCCGCATGACTGGCGGCGTTATCGCTATCCGTTCCTCTATGGCAAGATGGATCACAACCTGTTTGACCATGCCGCATGGCGCGACTGCGCGCGCAGGGCATTGGCACGCGAGGATTTCATTCTGATGGCGGATGATTTTGCCGCAGCAGATGATGAGGAACTGGTCAATTACATCTGCACACGTACTTTGCCAAGCCGCGGCATTCACGCAAGGCCAGACGAAATCCTGGTGACGGTTGGCGCGCAGAATGCGCTATGGATCGTGAGCCATCTGCTGCTCAACCGCAATTCCCATGTGGTTTATGAAAATCCAGGACATCCCGATATCAGTGCAACACTGCACCTGACTGGCGCGCGCATGACCGCGCTGGATGTTGATGACGGAGGCCTGCCGCCGGAACGCTTGCCGGAAGGGATCGACGCTGTCTTTGTCACGCCGAGCCACCAGTCGCCAACGGCCGCCACCATGCCGATCGAGCGGCGCAAGGCGCTGCTTGAGGCAGCAGACCGGCAGGATTTCATCATTGTTGAGGATGATTATGAATTCGAGATGAGCTTTCTTGAACCACCCATGCCAGCGCTCAAGTCGCTCGACCAGAATGGCCGAGTCCTCTATGTCGGCAGTTTTTCAAAGTCGCTGTTTCCAGGGCTCAGGCTTGGCTTTCTGGTCGCTCCTGCGCCGGTCATCCACGAGGCGCGCGCGTTGCGTGCCCTGATGCTGCGCCATCCGCCGGGGCATTTGCAACGCACCACCGCCTATTTTCTGGCACTTGGCCATTATGACACGGTGCTCCATCGCATGCGCATCGAATATCACAAGCGTCACATTGCCATGATCGATGCGCTCAATCGCGAAGGTGTCAGGATTGCCGGCAAGTCGGCGTTTGGCGGCACATCCTTCTGGATAGAGGGGCCGGAGGGCATGGATGCTGATCAGCTTGCACGTGAACTGAGGGAAGATGGGGTGCTGATCGAGTCCGGCGCTCCCTTCTTCTTGAACAGGGAAGGTCCCTGCCGCTATTTCCGCATTGCCTATTCCTCAATTCCACTTGTCCGCATTGCCGAAGGCATCGAGATCATCGCCCGGCGCATCAGGCAGCATTTTGGCGGCTGATCCTGCCATTGCTTTGGCCCGGCCTGTCGAACAGCCGGGTCGCGGTCGAAACAGGCAATCGCACGCCCCAGCTTACAAGATCAGGGCGCCAAGCTTGCGGGCTGCCGCGCGCAGCTCATCAAGATGAGCGAGCCCGCGCTCAAGCGTCATGCGCTGTTTCGGCGCATGAAAGGAAAGTGTTGCACAGAACTCGTTCTTGCTGTTCAGCACGGGCACGGCCACAGCAATCATGCCCTCGATGAATTCTTCCTGATCAGTCGCATAGCCAAGCGTGCGGATCTGGTTGATCGCCTCAACGAAACGATCCTTGTCGGTGATGGTCTTTGGCGTATAGCTCTGCAAGGTCGCTGTTTCGATATAGCGATTGAACATGGCTGGTGAAAGCTGGCTTAGTGCCAGTTTGCCTGCCGCCGTTGCCGTGAGCGGCACACGCGAGCCGATATGAAGTGCAATACGCAATGGCCAATGGGTCTCGACGCGATCGATATAGATCATGGCATCATGGTCGGGCACAGCGAGATTGCAGGTCTCTTCAATCTGCTGATTGAGCCATTGCAGGATATTCTTGCTTGCCTGATTACCCAAAGTCGAGTGCATGACGCCGATGGCCATTTCACGCAGGCGCAGGCTTGGCAAATAGCTTTTGCCGTCAAAATCCCTGATGATGAAACCCTGCTCTTCCAGATAGGCCAACAGACGATGAACTGTCGCTTTTGGCAGTTTCAGTTCATCCATTATTTTACTAGGCGTAATCGCACCTTTATGACGCGACAATAATTCGAGTACGAGTATGTTGCGGATACTGGGGCTGGCAAGCTGGCTGTCGGTTTGACTTTTCATAAAACCACGGAATCGAAACACAATTTTCAATGTTTTTACTCCAGCTGCGCCCCTCCGTCCAAGTGAATTTTTGTCTGGACCATCCATCGGCTGTAAATTTTTGATACGATTTGTCTCAAAAATATATTGACTCTTGCCCGAACTGCGGCATTCTTGACCATGCATTATTCGCAGGGGAGTGCGGATGAAGCGATAACCGTCAAACGTGGGAGGAGACGTCATGGCGGAAACGACTTATGATGCTTCAGTAAATTCAGTAAAAACCGATGATATAAAGAAAGTGGTATTTGCCAGTCTCGTTGGCTCAACCATCGAATGGTATGACTTCTTTCTTTATGGGGTAGTGGCAGGGATTGTCTTCAATCAGCTCTATTTCCCATCGGACAATGCAACTGTTTCGACATTGCTGGCCTATGCAACCTTTGCCGTAGGCTTTGTGGCCCGCCCCCTGGGTGGGCTTGTCTTTGGTCACTTTGGTGACCGTATTGGCCGCAAGGCCATGCTGATCCTGAGCCTTCTCATGATGGGGGGAGCCACGGTCGCAATCGGTCTTCTGCCAAGCTATGCCACGATCGGCATCTGGGCACCGATCATCCTGCTAGTACTGCGTGTCATTCAGGGCATCGGCATTGGTGGTGAATGGGGTGGTGCGGTACTCATGGCCTATGAATATGCGCCGATGAACAAGCGCGGCTATTATGCCTCGCTGCCGCAGATCGGCCTGTCACTTGGCCTGTTCATGGCCTCCGGCGTGATGGCACTTCTGTCTATTTTGCCAGAAGAACAGTTCATGTCCTGGGGTTGGCGTGCAGCATTCATAGGCTCCATCATCCTGGTCTTCCTGGGAACCTGGATTCGCTCAAACATTCAGGAAAGCCCGGAATTCAGGAAGGCCAAGGAAGCAGCGCGCGGCCATATCCAGCAGATGCCTTTCGTCAGCATGATCAAGCGCTATCCGGGCAATGTCGCCCTTGGCATGGGTGCGCGTTATATCGACGGCGTTTACTTCAATATTTTTGCTGTCTTTTCAATTCTTTACCTCACGCGCTTCGTTGGTCTTGACCGTACCGCCGCCTTGTGGGTGGTCTGTGCGGCGGCCCTTACCATGGTGGTGTTCATCCCGGTCTTTGGTCGCGTGTCGGACAAGCTTGGTCGCCCGGTCACCTATGCCTGGGGATCGCTGCTGCTCGGATTGAGCGTGTTCCCGGCCTTCTGGCTGATGTCCACGGGCGTGCCGGCACTGGTCGTCCTTGGCCTGGTTCTGCCATTCGGTGTGATCTATCCGATGTGCTATGGCCCGGAAGCTGCGCTCTTTGCCGATCTGTTTGACCCAACCGTCAGATATACCGGCATTTCATTCGTCTACCAGTTCTCCGGCATCTTTGCCTCTGGCATCACGCCCATGATCGCCACCTATCTGATGTCGGTCAACAATGATGATCCATTCTATGTCTGCCTCTATGTTGTGTTCGCTGCCCTTGTCTCAATGGTATCGGCCATAGTGATCGAGCGCAGGCGCCGATGAAATATCTGACACCACGCCTAGGGGCACCAAGCCCCTGGGGCAACCATCCCAATTGCAGAATGTCTGGAGTCATTTCATGAACAGAGAAGCTGATTATATCGTTATCGGCGCGGGATCGGCTGGCTGTGTGGCTGCCAACAGGCTGAGTGCCGATCCTTCTGTCACTGTTCATTTGCTGGAGGCCGGAGGAAAGGACAGCAATCCCTGGATTCATATTCCGGTTGGCTACTTCAAGACAATGCACAACCCAAAATATGACTGGTGCTATCAGACCGAGCCTGATGCGGGCATCAATGGGCGCCGTCTGAACTGGCCGCGTGGCAAGGTGCTTGGAGGTTCATCTTCACTCAATGGTCTGCTCTATGTCCGCGGGCAGCGGGAAGACTATGACCGCTGGGCTCAACTTGGCAACAAGGGTTGGTCCTGGGTGGATGTAGAGCCCATTTTTACCAGTCTTGAGACCTTCCATCGTCCAAATGCATCCGGGCGCGGCACACAGGGTGAACTTCAGGTTTCCGACCCACGCATCAGACGCCGCATCTGCGAGAAGTGGATAGAGGCAGCACGTGCAAATGGTTATCCATATAACCCAGACTATAATGGGGAGACCCAGGAAGGGGTTGGCCATTTCCAGCTGACCATGCTCAATGGCCGCCGCTGTTCTTCTGCGGCCGCCTTTCTGCACGGTATAAGAAACCGCCAGAATCTTACAATAGAAACCAACTCACATGTCCTGCGCATCCTCATAAAGGATCAGCGGGCAGTTGGAGTTGAAGTCAGGCGCTCCGATGGATCGACTTCAACCATCCATGCAAGACAGGAGGTCATCCTGTGCGCTGGCGCCATCGGCTCGCCGCAGATCCTCATGTTGTCGGGCATTGGCCCGGCAGAGCATCTCATGAATCATGGCATTCAGGTTCACAGGCACTCGCCGCATGTAGGACGGAATCTTCAGGATCATCTGCAGGCACGCATAGTTTTTGAGTGCAATGAGCCGACACTCAATGATGAAGTCCGCAGCGTGCTCAAGAAATTGGCCATGGGTGCCGAATATGCCATGTTCCGCACCGGCCCCATGACAATGGCGGCAAGCCTCGTCTTTGGCTTCATGAAAACGCGGCCTGAGCTTGCAACACCAGATATCCAGTTCCATATCCAGCCCTGGTCTGCCGACAGCCCCGGCGAAGGGGTCCACCCGTTCTCGGCCTTTACCCAGTCGGTCTGCCAGTTGCGGCCGGAAAGCCGTGGCACGGTGACCTTGCGCTCCACCAATCCACTGGATGCGCCTGTCATCCATCCGAATTATCTGGCTACTCAAACTGATCAGCAAACGCTGCTTGCGGGTATTCGCATAGCCCATCGTATTGCGCAGACTGAGCCACTCAAATCAACCATTATCCGCGAAGTGCGGCCCGTAGCAGACAAGAACAATGATGAGGAGCTGCTAGACTGGGCACGAAACAACTCCACCACAATCTATCACCCGACCGGCACTTGTCGCATGGGTGTGGATGAATGGGCGGTCGTTGATGAAAGGCTTCGCGTCCGCGGCATTGAAGGTCTGCGCGTGGCGGACTGCTCGATCATGCCGGAAATTGTTTCGGGCAACACGAACGCACCAGCCATCATGATCGGTGCCAAACTTGCCCAGATGGTTCTTGAAGACCGGAAACGCGATCTGACAGCAAAACCTGTCTTTTCCCCCGTTTATGACACTGTAGCATAGGAGAATCTACGCCATGAAGATGACGACAGAAGAGTCTTTTATCAAAGTATTGCAGATGCATGGCATAGATAATGCGTTTGGTATCATTGGCT
>NZ_JBHSEL010000098.1:0-11177 GCF_042653845.1 Daeguia caeni
AAACATAGAGAATCATAAACTACTGAAATCGCTCAACTTAATTTTCGGTCGGGCTCTAAGCTTTGACCGGTGGATGCCATATATTGCTGGCGGTGTTGCTTTCGGCAATGTCAAGACATCGGTCCGGTATGAAGACTATGAGGATGACGATTATATTGCCGCATCCTATAGCAAGACCATGACCGGCTGGACATTGGGTGCAGGTGTTGATTATGCCGTGACGGACAATCTCATTGCGCGCCTTGAATATCGCTACACCGATTATGGCCACAAGGATTACACCAGCTATTTTGATGATGAGGTCAGTACGGTGCGTAACAAATTCCAGACGCACGATATTCGTCTGGGTATTGCCTATAAATTCTGATAAACACGCATCTCAACAATTACCGCCCGTTTCAGGGCGGTTTTTGTTTGCTTCAATATGTTGGTTGCGCAACTTTCATGCGTAGGTTGGTTTGTGCATGTCTTCATAAAGACCATGTGAGCCCAGTAGGCGAATTGGAAGGCAGCCAGATGGTTTGCCTGAAGGCTTGCACGGTGCTGCCGCGATTGTCGCAAACCAAATCACGGTGAATGAATATTCAATAAATCAATAATTTGACGCCACTTCGCATGGAGGGTGGGGTTCGCCCCCACAGTCAGGGTACCTGCACAGGCGAAGGCCGGTATGTACGACCTGCAAAATTTTTATCTCCTCATGCAAGTGTATCTCTTGAAAGGATCTTGAGTAATACTAAATCATATTGTGCCGGATGCCTGTTGAGGGCCGGTAAAGCAAGTAACTGCCAGTAGATGGCAGTATATAGGCTTGTAACCATGTTGCTTCATAGGAGGATATGGATATGAGGTCGAATTTTGACTTTTCTTCTCTTTTCCGGTCAAGCATTGGTTTTGACCGCATGCTGAACGCACTCGAAACCGCCAACAGCGTTGATAATATCGAGACCTGGCCACCTTACGACATCGTCAAGCTTGGTGATGATGATTATCGCATCACAATAGCCGTGGCTGGCTTTTCAAGCAGTGACCTAGCGATATCACAGGAGCACAACATGCTTCTCGTCACAGGTCAGAAAGCCAACAAGGACAAGGATAATGTCCAGTATCTGCATCGCGGCATTGCGGGGCGCGCCTTCCGTCGTCGCTTTGAGCTTGCAGACTATGTCAGGGTCGAAGATGCTCATCTCACCAATGGCTTGCTGACCATCAATCTGAAGCGCGAGCTGCCAGAGGAAATGAAGCCGCGTCGCATCGAAATTCTGACAGGCGATGCAGCGTCCTGCGCCGAAATGAAACAGATAGAAGTCGAAAAGCAGGCAGCCTAACCCTTTCTACGGCCGATCGGCAGGTGCAGGCGCACCTGCCCGGCCTGAGGAGCTGATTGGCCTATGAACTGAAGGAGAAGACAAATGAGTGTCCGTGATTTGATCTCTTGGGGCCGTAACAATGGAAACCAGGTTTCTGGCTCTTTGCGTGAAAATGAGCGGGATCCATTTCTCTCGCTGCAGCGTGAGATAAACCGCTTGTTTGATGATGTTTTCCGCGGCTTTGGTTCAGGCCTTCCTGCCTTCAGCGCTTCTCCATTTTTGGGCAAGGGATGGCCAAGCATCGAAATCTCGGATAGCGCGAAGGAAATCAAGGTTACGGCAGAAGTGCCAGGTCTTGAGGAGAAGGACATCGAAGTTCTGCTTGATGACGGCATGCTGACGCTGAAAGGTGAAAAGCGTTCCGAAACGGAAGACAAGGAAAAGCAGTTCTCTGAACGATTCTATGGCCGCTTCGAGCGTTCGATTCCGCTTGGCGCCGAGATCGAGGAGGACAAGGTTGATGCGCGCTTCAAGAATGGCGTGCTGACCATAACTCTGCCAAAGAGCGAAAAGGCCCAGGCACAGGTCAAGCGGATCGAAATCAAGAGCTGATCAATTACATGATCGGTGAAAATACCGGCAGCGGCATCCGCTGCCGGTTATTCTTGTCGTGAAAACCGGGCAAAACATGGGTATCCGTAAGGTGGATCGGTCGAAATGGCCTGAACATGCCGAATATTTTACGTTTTCGGCCTGTCCAGACATTGAGCTTGCGGTAATGGGTCAAGCGCAGTCAGAATTCTAGGGCGCGTTTTCGGCAAATGAAACATGTGTTGATTGATTGTCAGTCTGAAATTGGCTTCGTAATTTCAGGGTGATGATAATAAATTTACAGAATCATAAAATAATTTTGATTTATATTCTCGTGAAATCAGTGTGTTGCGTGAATTTGACCGATAGGGGCGTTTTTAATTTTAATTAATCTATTGCTATTTTTATTCATTCAATCTATATGATGGTTCATCGGATTTGTTTTGAATATTCTTTGAGTTGAATTCTCTCTGTGTCTTCCTTTCAATTTCGTCAATCAATGGGGTCATTCCGGTGGCCCTTGTCTCCAGTTTGCACATTGAAAGGATTTCAAATGGCACATGGTACGGTAAAGTTTTTCAACACCACCAAGGGTTTTGGTTTCATCCAGCCTGAAGACGGCTCGCCTGATGTGTTTGTTCACATTTCAGCGGTTGAGCGTTCCGGTCTCTATGGTCTTCAGGAAGGCCAGAAGCTGGGCTACGATGTGGTTTCGGATCGCAGATCCGGCAAGTCGGCAGCAACCAATCTGCAGCCACTGTAAGGATTTCAAATAACGCCGACTGTTCCTGACCGCGGATGTACCGGCAGGCATGGTTCAGGCGAAAGAAAGGTCGGACATATCATGTTCCGGCCTTTTTTGATTTGAGAGACAAACTCCCGAAAAGGGGGACTATCAGAAATCACGGCTGCAATCACAGTGATTGCAGCCGTTTTGTCATCGTTCGCCGCGACGATAGGGCTGCATGAGAGCCTGTGGCACACGGGCACGCCGCGCCATGACGACCAGTGCCACGATCGACATGATATAGGGGATCATCAGGAAAAGCTGATAGGGTATCTGCTTGCCATAGATGGTTTGCAGGCGCAGCTGAAACGCGTCAAACAGGGCAAAAAGCAGGGCGCCGAGCAGCGCGCGCGCTGGCCGCCACGAGGCAAAGACCACAAGCGCGATACAGACCCAGCCGCGTCCCTGCACCATGGTGGGGAAGAAGCTGTTGAAGGCCGAAAGCGTCAGGAATGATCCGCCTACGGCCATGAGGGCTGAGCCGAACATGATGGTGAATATACGCACGCGGATCGGATTGATTCCTTGCGCTTCTGCGGCATGCGGGTTTTCGCCCGTCATGCGGATGGCAAGGCCAAGCGGGGTGCGAAACAGCACATAGGCAAGCAGCAGTGCCAGCGGAATGGCGATCCAGGTCAGTGCCGTCTGTGCACCCAGAACTTCTCCCAAAAAGGGGATGTTGACGATCAGATCTGGTTTGTAGGGCTGGAATGGCTTGATTGAAGGTGGCGTCGAGGACAAGGGCACCAGCAGGCGGAAGAGGAAGTAGCTGAGGCTGGATGAAAACAGCGTGATGCCAAGTCCAACCACATGTTGTGAAAGCCCAAGCGGGACGGTGAGTGCGGCATGAAGCAGGCCGAACATGGCGCCAGACAGGGCCGCCACCAGCACGCCGGTCCATAGATCCGCACCGTTGAAGACGGTCAGCCAGCCGATCATTGCCCCGAAGGTCATGATGCCTTCAATGCCGAGATTGAGAACGCCTGCGCGTTCGCAATAAAGTGCGCCAAGAGTGCCGAAAATGAGTGGTGTTGCTATGCGCAGCACCGAAATCCATAGCCCGGCCGACAGCAGGATATCCATCATCTCGTTCATCGGGCAATCCTGTATTGAGTGAAAAACAGTGCAAGCAGCATGGTCAGCAGTGAAAGCGCGACCGTGACATCGGCAATGAAGGAGGGGATGCCGATCGCCCGGCTCATGCCATCAGCACCAACAAACATGGCTGCGGCAAACAGGGCGGAAAAAATCGTCCCGATCGGATTGAGATTGGCAAGCATGGCCACCACAATGCCGGAATAGCCAAAGCCTGGCGACAGGTCGGTCGTAACATAGCCCTTGACGCCCATGACCTGAATGGCACCGGCAAGGCCGGCAAGGCCACCGGAAATACAGGCAACCTTGATAAGGGTCTTGGCCAGCGGAACACCGGCAAAGCGTGCCGCGCGCGGATTAAGGCCTGCTGCCTTGGTTTCGAGGCCAAACACGGTTCTTTTCTGGACATAGGCGATGATCAGCGCCAGCATGATGGCAATGATGAAACCAATATGCAGCCGCATGCCGCTCAGAAGGCGCGGCAGCATGGCATTGTCTGGTACGGGGCTTGATTGCGGCCAGCCAAAGGCAAGCGGATCCTTCATCGGGCCTTCGATCATCATCGACACGATCAATGTGGCGACAAAGTTGAGAAGCAGGGTAGTGACAACCTCATCAACACCAAAACGCAGGCGCAGACCAAGCGGAACCAGCAGAAAGATCATGCCGGCAATGGCACCGACAATGAGCAGGAGCGGAATCAGAATGACCGAGGGCAGGGAGAGCTGCGTGCCAACGGCCACAACTGCAAGCGCCCCCAAGTAGAACTGGCCTTCCGCGCCGATATTCCAGAGTTTTGAGCGGAAAGCGACTGCGGCTGCAAGCCCTGTGAGCATCAAGGGGGTTGCACGTGTCAGGGTTTCGCTGATGGAAAGACGCGAACCAAAGGCGCCAATCGCGATCTGGCGGAAGGATTCAAGGATCGGTGCGCCGGCAGCCGCAATCAGCAGGCCTGCAAGAAGGAAGGCGGCAAGAATGGCAAGCACCGGAGCCAGCGCTATCAACAGGACAGGCCGCGTTTCGAGACGCTCGATACGCATTGTTATTGCTCCTCTTTCGTCATGTTCCATTCGCCGGCCATCATCAGGCCAAGACGCTGGGCATTCGCTTCATTGGCATCGATGGCAGGTGACAGCCTGCCTTTGACGATGGCCTGCACACGATCGGCAAGGCCAATGATTTCATCGAGATCTTCGGAAATGAGCAGCACGGCAGCGCCTTGCTGGCGCGCTTCAAGAATACGGCCGTGAATGGCTGCAACTGCACCTTCATCAAGGCCGCGCGTCGGCTGGGCGGCAATCAGGATGCGCGGCGACGTTTCCAGATTGCGACCAAGGATCAGTTTCTGCATGTTGCCGCCCGAAAGCAGGCGGATGCGGCTGTCGGGTGTGCCGCCGCGCACGTCAAAATCCCTGATGATGCGCGCGGTGAAATCACGCGCGGCCTGCCGGTTGACGAAAAGCCCATTGGAAAAGCGGGCATCGCGCACGCGCTCCAGAATGGCGTTTTCCCATAAGGTCAGGTCGCCAATGGCGCCGTCCGTATTGCGGTCTTCCGGAATGCGGCCGACACCATGTGCCACAAAATGGCGTGGATCAAAGACACTGACCGCTTCGCCGAACATCAGCAGTTCACCCTGCGCGGGCTTGATCAGGCCCGAGACCAGATTGCCGAGCGCAGCCTGTCCATTGCCGGAAACGCCGATGATGCCAAGCGTTTCTCCAGCCCGGACATGGAAGCTGATATCATCAAGCCGGGTGGTTGAACCGTCTTTTACCGTTACATTGCGTGCTTCAAGCAGGATGTCGCCCGGTGTGGACGGCGCACGCGCCGGGCGCGATACGCGGCGGCCGACCATCAGTTCGGCCAGCTCTTCCTTGGACGTATCCTGCGCCTTGCGCTCGGCAACAATCTTGCCGCCGCGCAGCACAATGATCCGGTCGGCAGCGGACATGACCTCATGCAGCTTGTGCGAGATGAAGATGAGCGAGAGCCCCTGCCGCGCCATCTCTTTCAGCGTCCTGAACAGGTTTTCCGCTTCCTGTGTCGTGAGAACGGCCGTAGGCTCATCGAGGATGAGAATATCGGCATCATTATAGAGCGCTTTGAGGATTTCGACGCGCTGTTGTTCGCCGACCGAAAGATCGCCAAGCCGGGCATCGGGAGCGACTTCAAGACCAAAACGGTGGGAAATTTCCCTTACCTTCTGCGCCGATTGTCGGCGATCCGAGTGCAGCTTCCACAGGCTTTCCGTGCCGGTCATGATATTTTCCAGCACGGTCAGATTGGGGGCAAGGGTAAAATGCTGATGCACCATGCCAAGACCGGCCTTGATGGCCGCGCGCGGTTTGCCCGGCGGCAATTCGCTGCCCTTGACAAAGACGCGTCCCTCATCCGGCACATAATGGCCGAAAAGAATATTCATCAGCGTGGTCTTGCCGGCACCATTCTCGCCAAGAAAGGCAAGAATTTCTCCCTTTTCCAGTCGCAGTGAAATATTGTCATTGGCCGTAAGGTGGCCAAACCGCTTGGTGATGTCCTGCAATTCAAGAACTGTTGTCATGATAACCCCGCGACGGGAAATTTATGTTGCCAGCGCTGATCCTGCTCTAGAAGATGACCGAGCTGGAGAAGGATGGTATCAGCTTCCATGGGCGCGATGAACTGCACGGCGATGGGCAGGCCGTTCCGGTTTGTTCCAAACGGCATGGACAGGGCAGGGAAGCCGGAGATATTGGCAAGTGCCGCATAGGGCGCAAAATCCTGCATGCGTTGCCAATGGGCTTCCACATCATCATGATCCATCGGGAAAGAGCCAATCGGCAGAGGTTCTTTCGACAGCATCGTCGTGATCAGAACATCAATGTCACGGAAGATCTGCCATAGCTGATGCGCAACCAGCACGCAGTCATGCAGTGCCGCATAAAGTTCAGTGGCAGAAAGAGCCTTGCCGCGTCGGGCAACCGCCTGTGTCAATGGCTCAAACTGGGCAATATCCAGCCCATACTGATCAACAGCATGTGCGAGATTGGCCGCTATGATGCGGTCAAAGCCAATGGCGCTCTTTTCAAGCAGGGGAGCAAGTGTTGCCGCGCTGACTGTCGTGATCTGGTGCCCGTGTTTTTCGAGAAGCCGGCCTGCTTCAAGCACGGTCTGGCGATTGTCGTCGCATACGGATCGGCCGGGCAAATCATCAAGGATCATGCCGATGCGACAGGATTGCGTTTCGGCTGCTGCAAGGGAAGGATCGGGCAAGAAGCTTTCGGCCTTGCCGCTTACCAGCGGAAAGAGAGCGGCAGCATCGCGAATGGAGCGGCAAAGCGCAAACTCGCTGGCAATGCCGGCAAGATAATTGCCAAAATGCGGCCCAGCCGGCATCGCGCCACGGCTTGGTTTCAGCCCGATCAGACCGCAGGCAGCGGCAGGCACACGGATCGATCCGCCGGCATCGGTGGCATGGGCAATGGCGACAATACCGGCTGCAACAGCGGCAGCCGCTCCGCCGGATGAGCCTGCGGGTGAAAGGCCAAGATCAAGCGGATTGCGTGCAATCGGGCCCACTGCCGGCTCGCTTGCCAGCGCCATGCCGAATTCCGGCACGGTCGTGGTGCCGAAGAAATTGAGGCCTGCCGCCCGCATGCGGACTGCAATTTCCGAGTCGAGCTCGGTGGAGGCATTGGCGCAGGCCCTTGATCCAAGACGAATGGGTAAACCCTTGCATGGCCCGCCAAGATCCTTGAACAGCGAGGGGACACCGGCAAAGGGGGCATTTCTGTCCTCTCTTGCAGGCTCGGCAATGGTGGGATGTTCATCAAGAAAGGCAATCGCGCCCAGATGATGCCATTGCAGGGCCGTCGCAAGCGCGGCATTCATCGCTTCTCTGGCGGACAATTTACCTTCAGCAATCGCTGCGGCAAGTGCGAGCGCATCTTGCATCTTTGCTTCCATGATCATGAGCCGCAGCTTCGGCGGCGTATCAGTGCCGGAACCGGGCAGGAGATGAACAGGACGGCCGATCAATCTGCCTGGCCGTCCTGTTTTCGTGATTATTTCGGTTCAGCCGGGTTCTGCTGGACGGTGAACTTGCCTTCCTTGATTTCGGCGCGGCGTGCTTCCATCTTGGCTTCGGCCTCGGCAGGGGCAACACCCTTGACATAGGCAATATCGTTGCCGCCTTCCTTCATCAGGCTGAACGGGGTGTAATCCTTGCCCGTCGGATTGCCAGCCTTCACATCGGCAATGGCTGCATCGAGGATCGGACGGAAATTCCAGATCGCATTGGCAAAGACGGTGTCCGGATAACGCTCCGTATAGTCGATGAGTGAGCCGATAGCCTTGATGCCGCGCTCCTTGGCAGCGTCAGCTGTGCCGATACGTTCGCCAAACAGGATGTCTGCGCCGGCGTCGATCTGGGCAAGTCCAGCTTCACGTGCCTTTGGCGGGTCGAAGAAGGTGCCGATATAGGATACGGTGAATTTCGCATCTGGGCGGGTTTCCTTCACGCCTTCCTGGAAGGCGTTGATCAGCATGTTGACTTCCGGGATCGGAATGGCGCCGACCGAGCCAAAGGTGCCGGTCTTGCTGATCGCACCTGCCAGCATACCGGCAAGATAGGCCGATTCATAGTTCCATGTGCCGAAGGTGCCGAAATTGTCGCCCTGCGGCTGGCCGGAAGAGCCCATCAGGAAGGTCGTACCCGGATAGTCCTTGGCTACTTCACGTGCTTCGCGTTCAACGGCATAGGATTCGCCGACGATGAGCTTGATGCCCTGTTCGGCATATTCGCGCATGGCGCGTGGATAGTCGCTGGCAGAAACTCCTTCGGAGAAGACATATTCGATCACGCCTTCATCATTGGCCTGTTTCAGGGCCTCGTGAAGACGGGAGTTCCAGGCATTTTCAACCGGCGAGGCGTGAATGCCGGCAACCTTCAGCTTTTCCTCAGCGGCAAATGCGCCCGATGACAAGGCGGTGACGCTGAGCACCGCAGACATTGCCAGAATGGAACGGCGGGTAAACAAGGATATTCTAGCCATAACGGCTCCCCTCTTGGATGGTTGAGTTGGTCTTTTCTGATTTGATAAATTACCTTGCCATTCGTGCGGAGCGTATCGGTAATATCATCTCTCTCTTACAATTATGCCTCATTTTCAATCGCCTTCATAGGTCGCCTGAATATTAGGCACTGTTTTCTTTGTTTCCTGCCAATCCCGGAAAACCGAACGTGATCCGTAAGCCTTTCCGGGATTGCCGTGGTCTGTCTGCGCTCAGATTGCGCCGGTTGGCGCGTAATCGGCGCTGTCCACCTGTGCTGGGCGGCCTTCCAGATGCAGGCTGCTCAGTCGGCGCGGTGTTTCGGCAATCACCTTGCCGGCCTTGATGACGAAGAGGCGATTGGCCTTGAGGCGCAGGGCCTCAAGCTGGTCACGCGCCTGCAGCACGACCATGTCGGCCTTGCAGCCCCTGGCAAGGCCATAGCCTTCAAGGCCGAGCGTCTTGGCCGAGTTGACAGTCAGCGCATCAAAGACCTGCTTTCTGGCATCAATCGAGGTCATCTGGGCAACATGAATGGCCATATGACCGACTTCCAGCATGTCACCGGATCCCATGGAGTACCAGGGATCCATCGCGCAGTCATGGCCAAAGGAAACATTGATTCCGGCCGCCATCAGCTCCGGCACGCGTGTCATGCCGCGCCGTTTTGGATAAGTGTCTGAACGGCCCTGCAGCGTGATGTTGATCAATGGATTCGGGATGACATGCATCTCGGCTTCCGCCATCAGCGGGATCAGCTTGGAGACATAATAATTGTCCATGGAGTGCATGGAGGTCAGATGCGAGCCGGCAACGCGGCCCTGTAGACCGAAGCGAATGGTCTGGGCGGCAAGTGTCTCGACATGACGCGACATCGGATCGTCGGTTTCATCGCAATGAATGTCAACCGGAAGGCCGCGTTCAGCTGCAATGCGGCACAAGGCTTCCAGCGAAGCAGCACCATCGGCCATGGTGCGCTCAAAATGCGGAATGCCGCCGACAATATCGAGCCCCATGTCAAGCGAACGGTCAAGCAGCTCAACCGCACCCGGCGCACGATAATAACCATCCTGCGGGAAGGCGACGAGTTGGAGCTCGATATAAGGTTTGACCAGTTCACGCACTTCAAGCATGGCCTCCACCGTCAGCAGGCGTGGATCGCTGACATCGACATGGCTGCGGATGAACAGAAGGCCCTGTGAAACCGCCAGATCGCAATAGCGAAGCGCGCGCTCCACCATAGCTTCTTTGGTCAGGGTTGGCTTCAGCTCGCCCCAGAGCGCAATGCCTTCGAGAAGCGTGCCGGAACGGTTGAGACGCGGCAGACCGAGCGACAAAGTCGCATCCATGTGGAAATGCGGGTCAACGAAAGGCGGCGAGACAAGGCAATTGCTGGCGTCAATGATCTGTTTTGCCTGATGCTGATCACTGGTTGGAAGAATATCGGCAATCCTGCCATCCAAAATCAGGATATCCTGTCCCTGACGGCCATCGGGGAGATTGGCATTCTTCACAATCATGTCAAACATGACGAAACCTTTCATCGCGCTGCGGAATTGTTCATCCGGTTACATTAATTCTGCTAGACCGCAAATGCCATATGCCGCGCAAATGAGGCATGCCTGCTCCCTGAAAAGTGATCTCTCATCAAGCGGGCTCAAGGGAAGGATGGAGCGGTCTGGGGTCTGATCGGTGATCCTTGCGCAGCGCAATAAACAAGCCAGACGCGCTTGTCAGGCCACTTCATCCGACAAAGGCGCTAAATGCACAGGGAAAATAAGATTTTATCGCAACGCGCGTAGTATCAACGGGATAAACAAAGCGATGCCTGTCATGCCGCGCATGGCTCAGAGGGCACGCTAGGCAACTTTTACTCTTTCCGTGTTCAGGTGAATAAAAGCTTCAAATAAACTATTTTTGCTGCACATTATTTGGCAGAGTACCGATATGCGGAAAGCCTACTATCAAGCGACAGCCTCTGAATTTCTCCAAGCAGATGCATCATTCATCTTAGGAGAGCTAACACGCGCACATGGGTTTGCGCTTGAGCATTCGCAGCGACATGCATGGCTTGAACAAATTGCCCTGATCAAAGAAGCTATCGTGCAGACACCACAAGCGCACATTCTCTTTGAGTTCGCGATACCCCGAATGGGGAAACGTGCGGATACGATCATAGCATTGCCAAATGCTATTATTGTCATTGAATTCAAAGTCGGGGCTTCAACCTTTGATCTGGCGGCGATTGAACAAGTGCATGACTATGCCCTTGATCTAAGAGCCCGACCTAAAATTAAGTTGAGCGATTTCAGTAGTTTATGATTCTCTATGTTTGCAAAAACTACGGAGGATCAGATGAC
>NZ_JBHSEL010000099.1:0-12436 GCF_042653845.1 Daeguia caeni
CGCTTAAATCAAACCCCAAACCGAGCCGGAAACTCCAATCTTCAAAAACACAAATAGTCTCAAATCATTCGACGACGGACACTCTTCATCAATGTTCTCAAAGTCCTGTCCAGGGCATTCGGATCCGTGTGATCCGGACTGCCCTTCAGAGCCGATGGCTTAGCCCTTGATTGCTTCAAAGTGTTTGGCCAGATCCGCATGCGGACGCGGGATCACATGAACCGCCATGACTTCGCCCACTTGTGCTGCTGCCTCAGCACCTGCTTCCGTTGCCGCCTTGACCGCGCCGACATCGCCACGCACGATGACGGAAACCAGACCGCCGCCGACTTCATTGCGCGCAATGATTTCGACATTTGCTGCCTTGACCATGGCATCAGCCGCAGAAAGTGCCGGCACATAGCCCTTGGTTTCGATCATTCCGATTGCAAGATTTGCCATTTGAGGTGCTCCCTTACTTGCGTTTCGTCTGTTGTTGGGTCTGCTCGTCGATCGAGCCGATGATGAGGGCATCAATGGGCGCTGACCGTCCGCCAAACCATGCGGCCGCAACAGAACCCTGCGTGACAAGCACAAGTTCTCCTTCCGCACAGCCCAACGGATCAAATGCAATCAGCTTGGCCCCGGTTTCCGTCTCAACTTCCAGCAGCGCTCCGGTCGGCAATTCGCCAATATGGCGTGTGGACCACAGCCTGCCGCTGACGCGTCCCCTTATCATGCCAGTGTCCTTTCAATTCTTATGCCCCGTCGACGGGCTTCATCTCCGGCAAGCGGCGTCACCCGCGCCTGCTTGGTAATACGCAACCTGGTCGTGCCTTCCTCGATCGCCGCAATGTCGCGCTCGGTAATGAGACCCTTGCGCAGTTCCGGCACGCTTGGCGGCACCGTGCTGACAAACGGCAATGGCTCTGACCTTGGCGAGACGCGCGAAACCGGCTCTGCCGCGGCCTGCACCACGATTGGGGCTGCCGACAGAATATGGCTTGACGCCTCCGGCCGGAAGCGGATGCACCCCGCCTTCATGGCCGCCACGAAGGCTGGATCCTCCGCCCGGCGCAGGACAGAAAGCGCAAAATCCGTCAATTCCGTTTCCGTACCGACGGAAACATGCTCGACCGTTGGCCCGCCCAGAAGCTCGGCACGGATGGAGGCGATTTCTTCCGCCAGAATTTCACGGATGAGACTGCGAATATCGCCCATCAGCTGGCTCCTGCCTCACGTAATGCGCGTTCTGCCGCCTCGCGGGCATTGCGCACATCCGCCTCCGTTCCGGCGAGATACAGACGACCATTGGCACCGATCATGCGCATGTCGATGACCTTGATGTCAGCTTCCTTTTCTGCCTCATTACAGGCGAGAATGGCATAGGCCGCCGGCTGGCATTCGAGCAGATAGATGCTCTCGCCACCCAGAACCATTGACCCCGTCTTGTTGCGATTCATGAGGAATGCATGCTGGTCATCAACACGGGTCACGATTTTGGACGCCATGATCTTCGGCTTTTCTGCCTCATCCCGCCGCTTGCCCATGGCAGCCAGAGCTGCTTCGGCACCAGCATGAACCTCAGCTGTTGAATAGGCATGAAACTGCAATGTGCCGAACTGGCGTTCCACCACCAGAAAACCGGCCCGCACGTCTGCACTTTTGAGAACCGTGTCGGTCAGGGCCTCGATATCAAGGCCAGGCGCGATCTCAATGATTTGTGCTGCCATGCGGGCACGCGGCAATGTTCCACGCATCCATGTTGCCGTATAGGCAAGGGTCTGCGGCTGGAGCTGATCAATGAAAATGAAAGCTCGTAAATCAGTCATTGCTGGCCTCGTGTCAGCTCACGGAGCTCCTGAAGAATTAACTGGCGAAGAACTTCCCGATCGACACCGCCACGCTCTTCCATGCCAGCAACGGGCGCCGGCGAGACAAGCCGTGGCGCAGCTGGCTGGCGTGGTGCATCGCCATCAAAGACAAGGCGCACATCGCTTAGATCCGGGAACCTGACGCTCTGGTCGCTGTTCCATGCAAGCCTCGTCCAGTGCACAAGATGCTGCGGCCCGATATTCTCGCCCACTGATGAACGACCGAAATAGCCGGTACCGATCATGAAGGACGGGGCAAGATGTGTGGCAAAACCCGCCGCCCCTTGCGAGCATGGCGCATTGACGACAACGCGATAAACGGTCAACGCCGCGGCAAAATCCATGGCGCGTTGCGGATCCTCACCATGGAAGGAGGCCGAATGCCCATTGCCGGATGCTCGCAGGATCATCTGTGCCATGCCGACCGCGCGTTCAAACGTGCCAGCCGCGGCAAAGGCCAGAACCGGGCACAGTTTTTCATGCGTCAGACATTCGTCATGGCCAACTGTTTCGATCGGCGCGATCAGAACACGCGTTGAGCCCACGATGCGGAAACCGGCCTGTTGTGCAATCCATTCCGCACTCTTGCCAACGGCGGCCGTATTGAGATGGCCATCGGGGAAGAGATAAGTACGCAAACGTTCCGTCTCCACATCCGAGCAGATATGGGCACCAGCCGCACGCAAGGCACGCTCGAAATGCTGGCGGTTCTGCTCAAGCGTGATCAGCACGCTTTCATTGGTGCACAGCACCGAATTATCGAAGGACTTGCTGTCGACAATGCGCTGCGCCGCCAGATTCTGGTTGGCGCTTGGATCGACATAGACTGGCGCATTGCCCGGCCCGACACCAATTGCCGGATTGCCCGATGAATAGGCCGCGCGCACCATCGGCCCACCACCTGTCGCCAGAATGACCTGCACTTTGGGCGAGGACATCAGTGCCTGCACCAGCGGCACGGAAGGTTTTTCAATGCACTGGATCAGGCCTGATGGCGCGCCCGCCGCAACGGCTGCCGCCTCAAGCCGTGCTGCAGCATCATTGCAGCATTCCCGCGCCATTGGATGTGGACTAAAGATGATCGCATTTCGACTCAACAAAGCAAGAATGGATTTGTAATAGAGTGTAGAGACCGGATTGGTGGCAGGTGTGAGCGCCAGAATGACACCGGCCGGTTTCGGGATCTCCACCATTTTGCGCGCCTCATCCACGCGCGGATTGATGAGATCCATGTTCTCATAAAAATCCACCAATGGATGCGACGAAAGCTCGTTCTTGAGCTTCTTATGGGCAACCACACCCATGCCGGTTTCCTGCACTGCCCATTTGGCATAATGCTCGGCATTCTGATAGGCGGTTTCAGCCACGGCGCGCACAATCCGCATGACCGCTGCGCGATCAAACCTGGCAAAGGCGCGAACTGCCCAGCCGGCCCGGTCGATCTTCATGCGGGCGATCGCTTCCGCCTGATCGGGAACTGCAAGGCGAGGTGCATTTTCATTAAGCTGCATCGCTGTCACCTTCCCCAAGTTTACGCCGCACGCCGCATATTGCGCAGAAGTGCACGCGCCCGCGGCATTGCCGCTTCCATGCGATCAACGATTTCCTGACAGGTGGCAGCATCCAGCAGCACGCCCGGCTTGAACTGCAAGACGCGTTTGTCGAGCGAAGAAAAAATCGCCCAGACGCCGTTTTCATAAAGGGCGCGCGAGACAGCAACCGCCCCTTCAGGATGGTCAAATTCGAGGCCGAGGATCACGCCCCGCTGACGCACGCCAACGAAAATGTCGCTGTTCGCCGCCATCATTTCATTGAGCGTCTTCTGAAAGAATTCGGCTACAAAATGCACATTGGAAATCACTTCCGGTCGCTGCAACATGTCGATGACCTGATGGCCAACGATACAGCCAAGCTCGGAACCGCCGGAGGTGGAAATATGGGCTGCGCCATCCTCATGCAGCCAACCACCGCATTTTTCCGTCACCACACAGGCCGAAATCGGATAAATACCGCCGCCTAGCCCCTTGCCAGTAACGAACATATCTGGCTCCAGCCCATAGGACTGCCAGCCCCACATCACGCCGGTGCGCATCAGGCCGGTCTGCACTTCATCGGCAATATAGAGCGTACCATAGCGGTGGCAAAGCTCCTGACAGGCTTTCAGATAGCCATCCTTCGGCAATGGAAAACCATAGGTCGCCGGTATGGTTTCAATGATGAAGGCCGCAACATCACGGTTGTGAAGGACCCGTTCAAGCGCATCAATATCATTGAACGGAATCTGGATGAATTCATCCGGCCGGTCGGCGAGAAAAATCTTGGAGAAACGGTCATCACCCGTGGCGACCGAAAGGCCGGAATGACCATGATAGCCCTTGATGATCGACACGATCTTACGCCGCTTTGTGGCATATCGGGCGGTTTTCAATGCAATTTCCACAGCCTCGGCGCCACCAGAGCCAAAAATCGCATATTTCATGCCCGGCGCCGTCTGCACCAGTTTTTCGGCGAAAGCAGCGCGCGCCACCGAGGGAAACCAGTGATTGCCCATATCGAAATAATCCAGTGCCGACTTGAGCGTCGCCACCAGTTCGGGGTTGCGATGACCAAAATTGTAGGTTCCGCCATTCAAATGCAGGTCAATAAGCCTGCGCCCCGACATGTCATACAGGAAATAACCCTCACGCCGGTCAATCACCAGATCAATGCCCGCATCCTGCCAGAACTTGGTCTTGCCGGGATTCCAATATTCGATGGCCTTGTCGAACAACTCAGCCTTCGATTTGAAACTGAAGAAACCGTAATTGAACACTGCCGCCTCCGTTTGAAGGAAGACTGTCACATTAATTTGTGACTTGCAACATTTAAATGATGCATGTCGGTCAAATTTTTGATTGAAGTTTCAGAAGCAATCTGCGATACAGTGGCCAGAACAAGCCAAAGGATATGCCTAACCCTATGATTCCTACGAAATCGCGGAAGGAGCTGCGGCAGGAGCGCATTCTGTCAGCGTTGGAAGCGAATCCGGCGTTACGGGTCAACCAGCTGGCCGAGGCCCTTGAAGTTTCAACCGAGACCATCAGGCGCGACCTGAGCGAACTGGAACAGACTGGGCGACTGAGCAGAACATATGGCGGCGCCGTCAGCAATGCCAACCGCTTTGAGCCGGCCTTGAGCGAGCGGCTTGTCCTGAAACAGAAGGAACGCCGCGCCATCGCCCAGGCCGCAGTGCAATGCTATGCTCAGGAAGAGGCGCTGCTGCTTGGTGGCGGGGCGACCATGGTGCATTTTGCCCGTGCGCTACGCCAGATTGAACGGCGCATGACCGTGATTACGCCAGCCTATACGGTTGCGGTTGAACTTTCACTTAACCCATTGATTGATATTGTTCTTTTGCCCGGCATGTTCGAGGTGCAGGAGCATATTGTCTGGGGGTCGGAAACCATCCATGCCATTGAGCGTTATCGGGTGGACACGGCTATCATCGGTGCATCGGGGGTCAATGCCGATGGTGTCAGCGATGCGCTGCTGAAAGTTGGTGAAGTCTATAGCGCAATCGTTCATAACACGCAGCGTTGCGCGGTACTGGCCGATTCCAGCAAGTTCGACAAACGCGCGCTGATGCTCGTTGCCGAATGGTCGCCGCGCATTACACTGTTCACCGACGCCCATCCACAAGGCTCACTGAAAACCGCTCTTGCGAATTCCGGCGCCGGGACTGTGGTGGTCAATCCGGATCAGGAATGATCCGGGTGGGGAATGATTGGTGATTAATCCACAGTTTTGATCATCTTTGTTGAATATGAGACTATCCAGCTTATGACACAAAATGTTGTAAGTTGGTCATCTTTGTGACGGCGCGGCTGAAAAATTGGCATAAGCCACAAACAGTGCACACATAAACGACAAGGTTGATGTGTGCACTGCGAATCGTGGCCCAGCCTTGCAAACACCACGATGATCAGAATTCCCAGTCCTCGTCTTCCGTCGCAACAGCCTTGCCGATCACATAGGATGAGCCGGAACCGGAAAAGAAATCGTGATTTTCATCGGCATTTGGGGCAAGAGCTGACAATATGGCGGGGTTTACCCTGCAGGCTTCCGGTGGAAACAGCGCCTCATAGCCAAGGTTCATCAGCGACTTGTTGGCATTGTAATGCAGAAACATTTTGACGTCTTCCGTCAGGCCAACATCATCATAGAGATCTTCCGTATAACGGATTTCATTATCATAAAGCTCTAGCAGCAGCTCGAAGGCAAAATCCTTGATGGCCTGGCGTTCGGTATCCGAAAGGCGTTCTACCGCACGCTGGAACTTGTAGCCAATATAATAGCCATGCACCGCCTCGTCCCGAATGATGAGCCGGATCAGATCCGCCGTATTGGTCAGTTTTGCCCGGCTCGACCAGTACATCGGCAAATAGAAGCCGGAATAGAACAGAAAGCTTTCCAGAAACACACTGGCGATCTTCTTTTTGAGGGGATCACCACTATCATATTGCTCCATGATCAACGCGGATTTGCGCTGAAGGAAACTGTTTTCTTCCGACCATCGATAGGCATCGTCGATTTCCTTCGTCAGACACAGGGTCGAGAAGATGGAGGAATAGGAACGGGCATGCACGGCTTCCATGAATGAGATATTGGAAAGCACCGCCTCTTCATGCGGCGTGGCGCGATCCTGCATCAGGCGTATGGCGCCAACTCCATTCTGGATCGTATCCAGCAGCGTGAGGCCGGTAAAGACACGGATGGTCAACATCTGTTCTTCTGGCCGCAGGCTTGCCCAGGATGGAATATCATTTGACAGAGGCACCTTCTCAGGCAGCCAGAAATTGCCGGTAAGCCTATTCCAGACTTCCAGATCCTTCTCGTCCTCAATCCGGTTCCAGTTGATTGCCCGTACGGCCTGAGCCGGTCGGGATATATCTGATTTTGTCTGAATATTCATGATGTTACCTGCCATTGGGAGCAATTCCGGGAAAATGGAAACCGGTCTTTCGTCCGGAACTGAAAACAAAAAGTAGAAGCAATGCAGAGTTTCCGTGAAAATCCGCATTGCTCTAAAGCGCGCATGAAACGCAACCCTGGACTTCCGTGCCCTGAAGGGCCATCTGGCGAAGGCGAACGTAATAGATGGTCTTGATGCCCTTCTTCCACGCATAGATCTGCGCCCGGTTGATGTCACGCGTGGTGGCCGTGTCGCGGAAAAACAGCGTCAGCGATAGCCCCTGATCAACATGCTGGGTAGCAGCGGCATAGGTGTCGATGATTTTTTCCGGCCCTATTTCATAGGCATCCTGAAAATACTCACGATTGTCATTGGTGAGATAGGCTGCCGGATAATAGACACGACCAATCTTGCCTTCCTTGCGGATTTCTATCTTCGAAACAATCGGATGGATGGAGGCCGTTGCGTGGTTGATATAGGAAATCGAGCCCGTCGGCGGAACGGCCTGCAGATTCTGGTTATAAAGACCGAACTGCATGACCGATTCCTTCAGCTCCCGCCAGTCATCCTGGGTGGGAATGTGAATGCCCGCCTTGTCAAACAGGGCCTGAACCTTCTCTGTCTCCGGCTTCCATTCCGCCTCAATATATTTGTCAAAATAGATGCCAGAGGCATATTTTGACCGCTCAAACCATTTGAAACTCTTGCCCTTTTCAATCGCCAGACGATTGGATGCCCGGATTGCGTGATAGGTAACGGTATAGAAATAGATATTGGTGAAATCGATTGCTTCCGGCGAGCCGTAATAGATGCGCTCGCGCGCCAGATAACCATGCAGGTTCATCTGCCCAAGACCGATCGCGTGGGCTTCATCATTACCTTTCTTGATCGAAGGAACGGAAGCAATATTGCTCATTTCCGACACAGCGGTCAGCGCCCGGATCGCGGTTTCAACCGTCTGGCCGAAATCAGGACTGTCCATGGTCGCTGCTATATTGAGCGAGCCCAGATTGCAGGAAATATCCTTACCGATCTTTGCATAGGAAAGATCATCATTGAATTCGCTGGCTTCGCTGACCTGCAGGATTTCCGAGCACAGATTGCTCATGATGATCCGCCCGGAAATCGGATTGGCACGGTTTACGGTGTCTTCGAACATGATATAGGGATAGCCGGACTCAAACTGGATTTCTGCTATCACCTGAAAGAATTCGCGCGCCTTGATCTTCTTCTTGGTGATGCGCTTGTCCTCAACCATTTCGCGGTATTTTTCCGTTACCGAAATCTCGGTAAACGGCACGCCATAGACGCGCTCGACATCATAGGGCGAGAACAGATACATATCCTCATTGTTCTTGGCGAGGGTGAAGGTGATATCCGGGATCACCACGCCAAGCGACAGGGATTTGATACGGATTTTCTCATCCGCATTTTCGCGCTTGGTATCCAGAAAACGCATGATGTCGGGATGATGCGCATGCAGATAGACAGCCCCTGCCCCCTGTCTTGCGCCAAGCTGATTGGCATAGGAAAAAGCATCTTCCAGCAGTTTCATGACCGGGAGCACGCCGGAAGACTGGTTTTCAATCTGTTTGATGGGCGCGCCCATTTCGCGCAAGTTGGAGAGCGACAAGGCAACGCCCCCGCCCCGCTTTGACAGTTGCAGCGCGGAATTGATCGCCCGCCCAATGCTTTCCATATTGTCCTCGACTCGCAACAAAAAGCACGAGACCAGTTCACCGCGCTGTTTCTTGCCTGCATTGAGAAAAGTCGGTGTTGCCGGTTGAAAACGGCCCGTCATCATCTCGTCGACAAGCCTGCTGGCGAGATTTTCGTCGCCGCGCGCCAGCGTAAGCGCTGTCATGCAGACGCGGTCTTCATAACGCTCCAGATAGCGCTTCCCGTCAAAGGTCTTGAGCGTGTAGGAGGTGTAATATTTGAATGCGCCCAAGAATGTCGGAAACCGGAATTTGCGTGCATAGGCATCATCAAACAGCTTTTGCACGAATGCGAAGGAATATTGATCGAGCACCTGCTGTTCATAATAGCCTTCTGTTACCAGATAATCGAGTTTCTCACGCAGACTGTGAAAGAAAACCGTGTTCTGGTTGACGTGCTGAAGAAAATATTGCCGCACTGCCAGACGATCTTTATCGAGCTGGATTTTACCATCCTCATCATAAAGATTGAGCATTGCGTTGAGTGCGTGATAGTCGAGCGACGTATCGTCTCTTGCCGTTCTGTCCAGTGCTAGTGTTTCCAAAATCTTTCGAGCCCCTGTTTGACATTCATGACATCTTCTTCCGTTCCCAACAGCTCGAAACGGTAGAGTAAAGGCACACCGCACTTTGCCGAAATGATGTTTCCGGCCAGCGCATAGGCGGCCCCAAAATTGGTGTTGCCCGCGGCAATCACACCGCGTAGCAAGCCTCTATTCGTGACATTGTTGAGAAAGCTTATGACCGGTTTTGGCGTTGCGCCCTTGACCGCCCCGCCCCCATAAGTGGGCGTGACCAGAACATAAGGCCGATCCACTACCGGTATTGCTTCAGTTGCCGACAAGGGCAGCCGGAGAGCAGGCAATTGCAGCTTTTCAACAAAACGTTTTGTGTTCTCTGAACGGCTGGAAAAATAGACCAGACTGACCATTTCAGCGCTCATGCGAGGCTTGAAATCATGTCTGGCCGGAAGCCTGCCCAATGCCTTTCACCGGCAACAACCACTGGAACCTGCCGATAGCCCAACTCCTGCACGAAGGCAAAGGCTTCCGCATCACTGGATATGTCAATGACTTTATAGTCCGCGCCCTGACGATCAAGTGCACGGGTGGTTGCGGTACACTGAACACAAGCCGGCTTGGAATAGACAACGATAGACATCAAGATTTCCTCACTGTTGAATGAGACAAAAAGGGAGCATTCGTCTGTCATCAGACAGACGCCAAAAACCAATTGTTCAGACAAGACGATGGTGAGTCTCACGCTCACATAAGCTTGAAAATCAAACCCGACTTTCAAAGAGCCGATGCGCAAGCACTCACATGGAGCAATTCGGATTTTTCATGGAGATTCTGAATTGCTCCAACATGTTGTCTTGCGCTGTTCCGGACAGAAAACGGGTTCCCACTTTTTCTGGAACAGCTATAGACGCCCTGTCAGACCAGATGAACAATTAAGCGCATTAATTGCGGAAACAGGAAATGATCATAACGGTCATGCCTTCACCCCGAAGTTGCTGATAGCGGGGGACGACCGGAGAAACGATAGGGACAAAACCCATCGCTCGCCTTACGGACACCCCGCCCGTGGACGTTTGTTTGAGGCAGGTCTCCTGGCTTGCGGGTCACCGCACTTATTCGCCTTCCCAGAGCACCAAACTCCAGTGGACATTGAACAAGCACTCACCGCTTACAGTTGCGGGGGCAGCTATGGCTTTGCTGTCAGACAGCGCACCATATTCCCATCTTAGCCCCGCTTCTTTCGAATCGGGGAACCTCGAACACAAGATATAGTAGCTGCGTGATTTTTTTCGTCAATAGGTATGACGAATTATAGACAGCAGGAATGAGAAAGGTTTACGTACTGAACGCTATCGCATTCAGCCCTTCATTATGTAATTACAACCAGAATAATTTCTATCACAATAATGCCATTACGATCACATAATCAACAAACAATAATATGTATATTCACGACATTTTTGCTTTAATATATAACTTAAATTCCATTACGCCAACAGATAATTAAATAACAATAAAATTGAATACAATATTATTTCTATCAACACGACGAACAATACAAAATTATATATATTATATAGTATTGTGTAAACTAATTTATATATACTTTTACTTATGTACTATTAAAAGGCTTAGGTTATTAATTGTATAATTAAAAATTTACCTTGCGAATTAATTCACTACCCAACAAAAAGCGATATCACAAGGGCGTTGACAATATCAATAAAGAAACCGCAGACGACCGGAACAATAATAAATGCGCGAGGTGCGGCACCATATTGCTGGCTCACGGCGGTCATATTGGCAATGGCAGTTGCGGTCGATCCCAGCGTGATGCCGCCAAAGCCGGCACAGATCACCGCAGCTTCATAATCACGCCCCATGGCTTTGAAAACCACAAACACCGTGAACAACACCGTCAGCACGATCTGCAGGATCAGGCACACTGCAATAAAGGCAAAAACGCCTGACAGCGCCCAAAGCTGCAGCCCCATCAGCGCCATCGTCAGGAAAATGCCGAGCGAAAGATCAGACAAAAGCGACAAGCCATGATTGATACCTATCCGGTCAGTCGTGCTGTACTTGCGCAAAAAAGGAACGCCCAGATTTTTAAACAGAATACCAGCCACCAGACAGCTGACAAAAGTCGGGATAGTAAAGCCAGTCTTGTAGACAAGGGCATCAATGCCAAAACCGATCATGATGGCGATATTGATCCCCAATATCGCTCTCAGAACATTGAAATAGTCGAGATGCGCTGCCTTCATGGTGGCGTCGTAGCGCACACCTACATTGAGATCTTCGTCGGGCGACGCAGTGATCTTGTGACGTTTTATAAGATAAGTGGCAATAGGCCCGCCAATCACACAGGCAGCGAACAGCCCTCCCATATTGCTGGCAATGCCAAGCTCCATCGCATTGAGAACGCCAAGTCGATCAACAAATATCGGAGCCCAGGCCGCTGTCGTCCCTACCCCACCCGTCAGCGAGATTGACCCCACCATCAACCCCGCGTGCGGATCAAGCCCAAACAACGACGCAAGCGAAATGCCGAGAACATTCTGCATGATCATGAATGCTGTCGCCAGAAACAACAGCATGAGAAGAGGCTTTCCACCTTTCACAAGATCAGAAATATCTGCCCTCAAGCCAATTGCTGCAAAAAATACCAGCAAGAGGAAATCACGCGAACCAAGTGCAAACTGTATTTTATGGCCTGATACAAAATATATCAAAGCAACAAGGGCAGAGCAGAGAAAGCCACCAATGACAGGCTCCGGAATAGAATACTTGCGTAGAAAATTGCTACGAAACTTTATTGCTTTTCCTATCAACAGAAGAAGAATGGCTATATTGAAAGAGAGAAACGCGGATACTTCTATCATTCTTGTTCTTCTGCTTTAAAGCAATAATGCATTCGGCACCTGGTGCTGTTCTCTTATCCGGAAAACATGCTTTCGATGCAGTGTCTACTATGGGTCAATTGGGAACACAATTACCCAAATGCGAATTAATGGAATTATATGCATATACCAATAACGAAACCGGCTTTGGTTTCCAGATTATTGCGCCAAGCGTGGCAAACAGTCTTCCATGGATTGCTCCAAAGCCGGCATATGCCTTTCCACCTGTGCATATGAAATCATCCAAGTCTGGCTTACCGTTATACTTTGCAAAGTCATAAAAATAACACCTACAAAATAATACATAAAAATAAATTTATCATTATGATAATTATTCATTACATAATATTATTTTATCTGGGCTATATTTCATATTCATAGCAACGTCTCTTGGTCCACACCCAATCTCAGAGCCCGACTCAAAATTCCATTTTTGCGATACGCCTCGTCATTCGCCTGATTGAGGAGATGACCATCCAAGCTTGTGACG
>NZ_JBHSEL010000100.1:0-12507 GCF_042653845.1 Daeguia caeni
CTTATGGAACTAATTTGCATCGGACATCACGGCAAGCCTGTGACCGCATGGATTGCAATCGATTGATTTTCTTGCTTTCTCAGTCGCGAACCGCCAGATAAAGATGCCCCGGCACCGGTGCGCCTTGTTCGCTTCGTACGGTAATTGGCTCGCAACGAAGACAATTCATGCCGTGCTTTTCCAGCATGGCGCGCACATAACGCTCCTGATGCGCAAAGCGCTGAAAGTTGCCCACAATGAAATTGCGTCCCGCAAAGCATTGCTCATTCAGTGTCTCGCTGGAAAAGCCGAAATATCCGCCTTTTTCCAGATGCGCGGCAACGCCGGCAAAGAACCGGTCAAGATCGCCCATGTAAGGCAGAACATCGGTCGCAACGATCAGATCCCAGACGCCTTGCGCCTTGTCGCTTTCGAGAAACTGTACGACCTCACCAACAAACAGTGCGTCATAATCGCCTTTTTCAAACGCGATCTCTATCATGTTCTCGGAAATATCAACGCCGGTCTTGTGCTCGGCCATATCATCCAGCGCATCGGCTGAAAGCCCCGTACCGCAGCCAAGATCCAGCATGCGTTTTGCGCAAAATTCTTCGTTCATTTCAAGAATCATCTCGCGCAATTGCAGCGGCACGTCATAACCCAGCTGATCGACCAGAATCGTATCGAACATTTCCGCATGCTGATCAAACAGCGTTGCGACATAGGCTTCTGGTGCCTTGTCTGGCACATCGCCGCGTCCCATGCTGGCAAGCCGCACCGCAACCCCGCCATGATCAGCTGGATCAAGCGCAAGAACCTCCTGATAGGCTTTTGCGGCAGCATCAAAATCGCCAGCCTTTTCAAGGGCTAAAGCGCGATTATAGGCTTCCTCCAGGGCTTCCTGATCAAATGGCTGCTGCTTATTGTGGGTCATGTCCTTGCTTTCAAAAGTAGAGCAGGCGAGCGCCCTACTCCGCGCTCACGATGTGCATTTGTTGCTTTGCCTGTTCGGATAGCCTGCGCGCGATGATGGCACAAGCCATAAGCTGAATCTGGTGAAACAGCATCAATGGCAAAACGATACTGCCTGCACTGGCCGTCGAAAATATGACACCGGCCATGGGAGCGCCACTGGCAAGGCTCTTCTTGGAGCCGCAGAACATGATGGTAATCCGGTCGGCGCGATTAAAGCCAAGCCAGCCGCTGCCATACCAGGTCACCAGCAGGATAATCACCAGCAGGCCGCAGCACAGCGCCACCAGAATCTCCAGATCATGCCAGTCCAGCTTTTGCCACAGCCCGGCAACAATGGCCTCGCTGAAGGCAAGATAGACGACCATCAGGATCGAGCCGCGATCCACAAGGCTCAACACCCTGTTGTGCCTGCGCACGAAATTGCCGATCCAGCGCTGCAATATCTGGCCCAGAATGAAAGGGGCAAGCAGCTGCAGGAAAATCGTCTTCATGGCATCGAGCGACACGCCCCCCTCACCGCCCTGCACGGCAAAAAGCAGTGTGATGAGAAGCGGCGTCAGAAAAATGCCGAGAATATTGGAAACCGTTGCCGCCACCACAGCCGCTGGCACATTGCCCTGTGCAATCGATGTAAAGGCAATCGAGGATTGCACCGTGGATGGCAACACGCACAGGAACAGAATGCCGCTGTAAAAGGCCGTCTTTTCAAAGCCGGGGATCAGCAGCCCGGCCAGAAGTCCGACAAGTGGAAACAGTGCGAAAGTGGAAAGCAAGACGGTCAGGTGCAGTTTCCAGTGTGTCAGCCCCTGAACCACCGCCTGACGCGACAGGCGCGCGCCATGCAGGAAAAACAAAAGGCCAATGGCAATTCTGGTCGCCCAGTCAAACCAGATGGCAAAAGTGCCAGAAACCGGCAGAAAAGACGCAACGACAACCGTTGCAACCAGAAGCGAAGTGAATTTGTCGGGAAGAAAACGCATCTTGTCCATCAGGGGATGTGAAGGGCCGGGCCAATCAGCAACTTCCCGCCTTGCCGGAAGTCCTGTTTACGCAATCCACTCAGTTATAGCCTTGGGGATTATTCTGCCACCAGTTCCAGCAGTCACGGCATATGTCTTCCAGACTCTTTTTTGCATCCCAGCCGAGAAAGCGATGGGCAAAGCTGGCATCGGCATAATATTCCGCGACATCGCCGGGACGGCGTTCTGTAAATTCATAGGGGATCTGCTGTCCCGAGGCCTGTTCAAAGGCCGCGACGACTTCCAGCACGCTATGGCCCCTGCCCGTTCCGAGATTGACGGCAAAACAGGCCGGTTCATTCAATTTTTTCAGCGCCTTGAGATGACCAAGTGCAATATCCGTGACATGGACATAATCGCGGATGCAGGTGCCGTCCGGTGTTGGATAATCATTGCCAAAGATTGTCAGCCGCTCGCGCTTGCCACTTGCCACTTCTGCCAGCATTGGCATCAGATTGGTCGGGATACCTTTCGGCCCCTCGCCGAGCAGCCCGCTTTCATGCGCGCCGACCGGATTGAAATAGCGCGGCATGGCGATTTTCCAGCTATTGTCGCTGGCATAAAGATCGCGCAGCATATCCTCGATGAACAGCTTGGTGCGGCCATAGGGGCTGGTTGGCGAAAGCGGATGATTTTCGGTATAGGGCAGAAATTCCGGCGTGCCATAGACTGCGGCAGAAGAGCTGTAGACCAACGTCTTCACCCCGGTTGCCTTCATGGCTTCGAGCAGCCGCAGGGTGCCCAGCACATTGCAGTCATAATAGTGCAGCGGATTGGCAAATGACGGACCAGAGGCGTTGATTCCGGCAAAATGCATCACGGCGGTGCATTTGTGATGCTCGATGATCTGTTCGATCAGCGCACGATCCCGGATATCGGCCACGGCACGATGCGGCAAGCGTCCGGTGACTTCATAAATGCGATGCAGGACCTCCGGGCTGCTGTTATCGAAATTATCAACCACAACAACGTCATATCCGGCATTGATAAGTTCGACACATGCGTGCGAACCAATATAGCCCGCACCACCAGTCACAAGAATTGTCATCTTATGCGTATCCGATTGTTGATCATGTCGTCCCGATATGCGATCCGGGGCAGACTTTATCGAACGAGAGACATCTTATCCACTCACACTCAATTTACTGATCGATGCCTCTTATCCACGTGAGTGTCAAGAAAAGCCCAAGGAAAGGCATAGGAATACCCCATGAAACCATCCCGCAATATTGAAGGGCTTCTGGAGATCATGGCCGCCCTGCGTGATCCGCAGACGGGTTGCCCATGGGATGTGGAACAGAATTTCCGTTCCATCGCGCAATATACGCTGGAAGAAACCTATGAGGTGATTGACGCGATCGAGCGCGACGACATGGACGATCTGCGCCAGGAACTGGGCGACATGCTGCTTCAGGTCGTCTTTCATTCCCGCATGGCCGAGGAACAGGGCAGCTTCAGCTTTGCCGATGTCGTGGAAGCGATCACCACCAAGATGATCCGCCGCCATCCGCATGTCTTTGGCGATGAGGAAGCGCGCGCAGCCGGCATGGCAAAGGGCGCATGGAACCGCATCAAGGCCGAGGAAAAGGCCGAACGCGCCGCACGGCGCAAGGCGCTTGGGCTTGCGGAGCATGGGAAACAGGGCTTTCTTGATGAAATTCCATCCAGTTTCCCTGCCCTCACCCGCGCGCTGAAGTTGCAGCAGCAGGCGGCAAAGGTCGGTTTCGACTGGTCAGAGGCCACCCCCATCCTCGACAAGATCGCGGAAGAGACCGGCGAACTGAAAGCAGCCATGACCGAAGGCAAAAAGGCCGACATTGCCGAAGAATATGGCGACCTGCTTTTTGCCATGGTCAATCTTGGCCGCCATCTCGACCTTGATGCTGAAACGGCGCTGCGCGCCGCCAACAACAAGTTCCAGCGTCGCTTCCATTTCATCGAGGAAAAGCTGAAGGAAAGAGGCCGCAGCCTTGAACAGGCTTCCCTGGATGAGATGGAAGCAATCTGGCTGGAAGCAAAAAAAGCCGGCCTGTGATGCCGGCTTCAAACATTCTGCCTGATGATCACCCTTCCCCATCTTTCCACCGCGGGCGGATCATTTCATAGGTTGTTTCGACCGTGTTGAACTCAAGATAGCCAAGACGTGCCACCGGCCTTGCCTTGGCCGTATCGATCATGCCATTGCTCAAGATGGCTTCATCAATATGAATGCCGACAATCTCGCCAATGACCATATGGCTCTCGGTCGAACGCCCCTGCCTGTCCTTCAACTGCTTGATTTCAACCGCGACGCATTCCAGTGCAGAATAGGCTTCCTTCACGCGCGGTGCAGCGATCAGCTGGCTGGCCGCAGGTGTCAAACCACTATAGGCAAATTCACTCACCCCTCTTGGCGCATTGACCGAGGAAGCATTCATCTGCGCCTTGAGATTGTCGCTGACCAGATTGCAGGTGAATGAGCCCGTTTCCTGAATATTGCGCACACTGTCCTTCCACCCGTCCGAGACAAACATCACCATTGGCGGTTCGTCACAGACCAGATTGAAATAAGAATAAGGAGCCAGATTGTGCGCGCCCTCCGTGGAGACCGTGCTGATCCAGCCGATCGGGCGTGGCGAAACGATTGCCTTCAGGGGATTATGCGACAATCCATGACCATTTTTTGGTTCATAAAACATATTTATTACAGCTATTTATCGTTATTTTTTGATTTTTTGCCTAAAGTTGGTACGGCCCCTTGTAATCCGACACGATCGCATCCAGATCCGGCCGCGGACGATCCGGCGCCTTGAGTGTGGACGTACCTATATGGATGAAACCGGTGACACGTTCATGCGGAGCCAGACCAAGCAGGGCTCTTGCCTGTTCGTCATCTGCATACCAATTGGTGATCCAGTTGGTCGCATAGCCAAGCGCATTGGCGGCAAGACAGAGATTCATCGCCGCAGCCCCCGAGGACAGAAGCTGTTCCCATTGCGGAATCTTTTCGCTGGCAACAGGCGAGAAGATCACGCCAACAACCAATGGCGCGCGCGAAAAACGCGTCCGTTCCTATTCCTTACGTGCATCCGTCAGCGGCCCCTCCCGCTCTTCCGCCCGCCTGACCAGATATTCGCCGACCTGATGCCGCGCATCGCCGCGATAGATGATGAACCGCCAGGGCGCAAGTTTGCCATGATCCGGCACGCGTGACGCCACACGCAAAATATCCCTCAGATCATCGGCGCTGGGTGCCGGTTCACCAATTGCCACGATTGGGGTGGAGCTGCGCGCAGCCAAGAAATCGAAAATCTGACGAGACACCTGAACCTCGATGCAATGCAATGATCGATGAAATGCCCCTGTTCTGAACTGCCAAAATTCTGCTGTAAAGTCATAATGCCGGGCTATCTTGAAGAATTCATGTAAAATTGATCTGATCGGTATGATTTAGACTTGAATTCGCCATATCTATGCGTTCAAAAAAGTCATGCACAAAAGCGCACCTGTCCAACGTACCAAAATGCTTCTCAAGCTTGCTGCCGCAGCCCTCATTGCGTCACTTGCCTGCGTGCCTGTATCGTTGGCGCAGGACACGCCATCGATTGGCGGCTTTACCCTGCCAAGCCTGATGCCGAAATCACCGCAGGAGCCGGCACAGCCATCAGCGCCAACAATCCCGATTGCACCGCTAATAGGCCCGCTGCCAGAATTGCCCGCTCAAAATCTGGATATTCCCGGACTTGGCGCCTATGCCTCTCCGGCAAGTCCCGAAAACAATCCCCTGATCCAGACGACGAAACTCGACCTGAAGGCGCGCCTGACCGAGGATGGCGGCGAAATTCCGTCCGGTCTATTCTGGTGTGTCTTTTCCTCCGATGTCGGGCCGGACGGGCAATTGCCGGTCGTTGCCACGGCAAAGGGCGGCAGCGCCAGTTTCGATCTGCCTGCCGGCAGCTATCTGGTGCATGTTTCCTATGGCCGTGCAGGCGCAACCAAGCGCATCACGCTTGGCAATGCGCCGCGTCAAGAAGTCATGGTACTGGATGCAGGCGGCATGAAACTCAGTGCAGCCCTGCCTGATGGCTCCCGGATCAATAGTGATCTGCTACGTTTTTCGATCTATTCGGGCGACGAGAGCAATGAGCGTTCACTCATTGCCCCCGACATCAAGCCGGATACGATTGTGCGTCTGAATTCAGGCACTTACCATGTCGTTTCCAATTACGGCACTGCCAATGCCACCATCCGCGCCGATATTCGTGTGGATGCCGGCAAGCTCACCGAGGCAACCGTTCAGCATCGTGCCGCCGAGGTCACGCTGAAACTGGTGCGTGAACATGGCGGCGAGGCGCTTGCCGATACATCATGGTCGATCCTCAACGCGTCCGGTGACGTGGTGCGGGAAAGCGCGGGCGCCTATGCCTCGCTCGTGCTGATTGAAGGTGATTATGTCGCCATCGCCAAGAACAAGGACCACATCTATCAGCGCGATTTCAAGGTCGAATCCGGCAAGAATGAAGAGGTCGAAGTTCTGGCCAATGCAGAATCGGAAACATCGAGCTCCATGAATTGATCAATGCGCTGGGCAAGCCATTGATGAATACCGTCAGCCGCCGCCCTGCCCGTGGCAAAACAGGCCGTCAGCAGATAGCCGCCCGTCGGCGCATCCCAGTCAATCATTTCGCCAGCCACAAACATGCCTGGCAGTCTTGTCAGCATGAAATGCTCGTCCAGTTCCGACCAGCAGATGCCGCCAGCGCTTGAAATCGCCTCCTCGATCGGCCGCGGCCGCAACAAGGGAATGTGCAATTCCTTGATCAGGCTGGCCAGTTTTTCCGGCTCCCTGCCGCGATGGAATTCCGCAATCAGCTGCGCCTTGCCCCCAGAAAGGCCAGCCCCTTTGCGCAACAGATTGCTGAAACTCACTTTGCGGCCCTGTCTTGCCAGCGCCGCTTCAAGTTGCGCCCGGCTTCGTCCCGGTGCAAGATCAAGCACCAGATCAGCCTTCCCCTCCCGTTCAAGCTGGTCTCGCAAACAGGCCGAATGGGCATAGATCAACCCGCCTTCAACACCTGTCCGGGTGATGACAAATTCACCCTGACTGGTTCCAAGCGCACTGGTCACCGTCACCGACTTGACCGCCTCCCCCGCAAAACGACCACAAAAAAGCCCGCTCCATGCCACATCAAAGCCACAATTGGACGGCCGAAATGGATGGATTCTGATGGCTTTTTTGTGAAATTCGTCAAGCCAGCCTCCATCCGAACCAAGCCGCGGCCAGCTTGCACCACCAAAGGCAAACAGTGCCGCATCGCATTGAACAGGGCTCACCGCACCCTCTGCCTCAACAAGCAGCCTGTTGCCATCAAAGCCGGCCCAGCGGTGACGGGTGAGAATTTTCACTCCCAAAGCTTCAAGCCTTGCCTTCCATGCCCGCAGCAAAGGCGAAGCCTTCATGACTTTTGGAAAAATCCGTCCCGACGAGCCGACAAAAGTTTCCGCTCCAAGCCCGTCCGCCCAGGCACGCAAATCGCTCGCAGAGAAATTCTCAAGCGATTTCAACAAGATGGGAGAAGTTTTCCCATAACGCTCGACAAAGCGTTCAAATGGCTCGGAATGGGTCAGATTCAGCCCGGATTTGCCCGCCAGCAACAACTTGCGGCCCACCGTTGGCATTTTTTCATAAACAGTCACCGCATGGCCCAGTTCAGCCAACCGCTCGGCGGCCATCAGGCCCGCCGGGCCACCGCCAAAAATCGCAACCACACGCTGTTCCATGCAACCATCCGAACCTGACAAGCACCTTCAGGCACTAGGCAATTCAGCTTTTCACCGAAACGCCGAATTGCTGCAACATGTTGTTTTCCGTAGTTCCGAACGGAAAACCGGTGCCCACTTTTCCTGGAACTGCGACTTTCCTTTTCGCAGTTCCCGGGCGGAAAACCGGTTCCCACTTTTCCTGGAACTGCAACTTTCCTTTCCGCAGTTCCCGGGCGGAAAACCGGTTCCCACTTTTCCTGGAACTGCTTTAGTCGTTTTTCTCCAGCATTTCCTTAACAGTTGTCGCCAACTGCTTGAGTGAAAATGGTTTTGGCAGGAAACCGAACTTCGCATCGGCTGGCAGGTTGCGCGCAAAGGCATCTTCCGCATAGCCTGACACGAAGATGAACTTGATATCGGGATATTTCTTGCGCAACTCGCGCAGCAAGGTCGGCCCATCCATTTCCGGCATGACGACGTCGGAGACGACAATATCCACCTTGCCGTCCAGTTCTTCCATGATTTCAAGCGCTTCTACGCCAGACGCCGCCTCATGCACGGTATAGCCGCGCGATTGCAGTGCCCGCACCCCGCCCATGCGTACCGCATCCTCATCCTCAACCAGCAGGACGGTAGCCGATCCTGACAGATCAGCCGGCTTTTCGACCTTCTTTTCCCTGGCCACGACCGGCTGTTCATCCGCGCGCTTTTCCTCAATATGGCGCGGCAGGAAGATCCTGAAGGTCGTGCCCCTGCCGACTTCCGAGTCACAATAGATGAAACCGCCAGTCTGCTTGATGATGCCATAGACCATCGACAGGCCAAGGCCGGTCCCCTTGCCGACTTCCTTGGTGGTGAAGAACGGCTCAAAGATCTTTTCAAGCACATCGGCCGGAATACCCGTGCCGGTATCTTCCACCTCGAACAGCACATAATCGGCTTCTGGCAGTTCGCGATAATTGAACTGCGCGACCTCGCGGCTGGAGACATTGCGCGTGCGCAGCGTGAGCTGCCCGCCATCCGGCATGGCATCGCGCGCATTGACGGCAAGATTGACCGCAACCTGCTCAAACTGATTGAGGTCAGCCTTGACTGGCCAGATATCGCGCCCATGATCGATCCTGAGCTCGATATCCTTGCCCACCAGACGGGCCAGCAACATGCGCAGATCGGCCAGAACATCTGTTAGATCAAGCACTTCCGGGCGCATGGTCTGGCGGCGCGAGAAGGCAAGCAACTGGCGCACCAGCGAGGCTGCACGGTTGGCGTTCTGCTTGATGTTCATGATGTCCGGGAAGGATGGATCCGATGCGCGGTGATTGCTCAGCAACAGGTCGGACGACATGATGATGGCCGTCAGCACATTGTTGAAGTCATGCGCGATACCGCCTGCAAGCTGGCCGACAGCCTGCATTTTCTGGCTTTGCGCCATCTGGTTTTCCAGCGCCTTCTGCTCGGTCGTCTCGACCGCGGAAACAATGGCCGCCTCTTCCGCCCCTTCATTGCCGATATCGGTGACCGGACTCATATAGAAGCGGATATGGCGTTCCTCATTGCCCGGCAGCACGGTGTCGACCGGCGAGATATTGGCCTGACCGGCAAAGGCGGCCGCAAGCGCCTTGTTGAAGGCCTCACGGTCGCGCTCATGCACGATGCTGTCAATATTGACGCCACGGTCGATTGCATCGCGGTCAACGACAGAGGAGAACATGTCGAGAAAGCGGGCATTGGTGCGCAGCGTATGGCCAGCCGCATCAACGGCAGCAATCGCCATCGGCGCGGAATTGAAGAAGCGGGTGAAACGCACTTCCGCATTGCGCTGAGCGAGCGATGCATCATCCCCCTCTGCCCGGTTCAGGACAATGGTGCGGCTCATGCCGCGCGTGCCGTCGCGCGCGGCATGCACACGGTGATAAAATCGCACGGCAAGACTCTGGCCATTGCGCTTCATCAGGTCGAGATCGATCACCGTATTGCGGCTGCTACCCGGCTCTACCTTGACGGCATTGATCAGCGCCATGCCACTGCCCACCACAATGTCGTTCAGCGTCAGGGCACCCGGCGTAAACTGGGTGAGATCAATGCCCAGCCATTCGGCCAAAGTTGCGTTGATATAGATGATGCGACCGGCAGGGTCGGACGAGAAGAAGCCGGCAGGCGCATGATCGAGATGGTTGATGGCTTCCTGCAATTCCTGGAAGAAACGCTCCTGCTCGGCCCGTTCATCGGAAATATCGGCAATCTGCCAGGCAACAAGCGGGGCTTCATAGCCAAGATTGACATCCAGACGCCGCGCCTTGATGCGATACCAGACTGGCGCATGCATGCGGCCAGACCCTTGCGCCAGATCGCCATTAAGCCGGATTTCCTCTTGTGCTGCAATGCCTTCACGCACCGCATTGGTGAGACGAAAGACGGCATCCGAGGCGGCTGGCTCCGTGGTCAGCACCACGTCGAGCGGGCGCATGCCATCCTTCTCACTCACGCCGGTCATGCGCGCATAGGCCTGATTGGCATAGACGATCTGCCCGCGCGCATCGGAAATGACCGTGCCTTCCGGCATGGTGTCCATGAAGATACGTTCCAGCTCATGGGCGTCGCTGCGCTGATGAAACTGGATCAGCCCGGTTATGGTGCCAAACAGGTAAAAGACCCCAACCATGGACAGTATGCCCATGAGGATGAGCGCAAACTGGTCGCCAATACTGTCGCGGAACAGCATGTAGATGATGGCAAGGCCAGTCAGAATGAGACCTGCCACCAGCAGCCTGTAGGCGGCCCTGTTGCCATTCCGGCTGGACACGGCGGGGCGCGGGGCAAGATTGTTGGGCTGACGGGACATCACACCTGACCTCCAGCAACATCACAAGCGGATGCACAGGTCTTGCAACTTGCGCCAACTGATCCGCGACTTGACCGAAGGGCTATCATGTTCATCCCGAAACCCGATCTATCTGTTCCAGTGTCCGAAATTTCCGTTGCAACTGGCTATATCCGATTCGCAGAATGCAATAATCGTGCTGAGCGACAAAGGTCGGCAAAGAATCTTTATGCATAAATCTGCACAGAAAACAGGGTTTTGCACTATTTTGGTCTGGGAACAAACAGCTTGCGCCCTGCTGTGCGACATTTCCAATGGTATCAAATTCCTTTAGTGTCATTGCACAAACGGCGCATCCAGACAGTCTGGTGAATTACAGTCTGATCGTCACAGACGGCATTTGAGATAGAGGTTTTCCGTATGAAGGAATGGCTCAGCGGAATCATTGGTGAAAATCTTGCCAGTTTCCTTGGCTTCATCATCATATTTGCGATCATTCTTGGCGTAGTCGTCCTGATTGCCCGCCTGATACGCAACCTTGGAGGCGGCTCGGTCGTTCATTCCCCACGTACACGTCAGCCACGCCTGTCGGTTGTCGATGCTGCAGCTGTCGACAGTCGCCGCAAGCTTGTCCTGATCAGACGCGATGATGTCGAACATCTGCTGCTCATCGGCGGACCGACCGATATTGTCGTGGAACAGAATATTGTCGTGGAACACCGTTCCGAACCGCCGCGGATCGAACCCGAACATCTGGATATTTTCCGCCAGCATGAGGCTGGCCTTGCCGAGCCAAGACAGGAGCCTCCCGCCCTGCCGCCAGAACCGGCCAAAACGGAATTCAGGGACGATACGATCCAGCTTTCATCCGCGATCGAGCGGCCGCCATACCGCGCGCCGGAGCCAGCGCCTGAACCGGTCAAGGCAGCCGGACTTGTCAAGGAGCCGGAACCCGCCACAGGAAGCTTTACAACAGCAAAACCGACAGCCCCGGCACCATCTCCCTCACGCGTACAGGCCCATCCGCAGCCCAATTATCCACCGCAGCCGCGTACGGTTCTGCCGCAGCACCCTGCCCCGGTGCAAAGCCCAGGCCCGCGTGCCCATCCGGCCTATCCGCTGAGCCAGGTGGCGCAGGGTGTGGTAAGCGCGACCTCTTCCGCCTCAGCTGCCGCCAGCGCCAATCCTCGCAATGTCATTCCGCAGCGTGAACCGCTTTTTCCCGGCACATCGATCGGCACCGAAGGCATCAGGGACAGATCACGCGACTTCACCGCGACACGGGAACCTGCCGCATCGCCGCAAGGCGCACGCATCGAGCCGGAAATGCCGGTAAAAACACCGTCCATTGATGAGCTGCAAATTGATGATGATGGGCTGGAAAGTCTTGGCGGCGCACTGCATGAGGCAATTATGGCAGATCTTGAGGCGGAAACGAAAAAGACAGCCTCTGCAAGTGAAGAAGCACCGGAACTTGACCTGTTCGAGGAAGAGCTGCTCGGTTCACTCGACATCCGTCCTGGTGGCGACAGGTCAAAGTCTGACCCGACTGCAAGCTTTGAGGATGAGATGGAGCGTCTGCTCAACGACCTGAATCCGGACGACAGGCGCTGAGAAACAGCTTCGTACAGGTTCATTACCCCTGTAGAATCATACATCTTGATATCATCCATCGCGTGCTGACATCAGCACGCGATTTTTTGACCTGGCATCAGCCTTCCCTGCTTTTATTGCTACTCTATAAGCTCTGACACATATTCTGCAGTTTTATATAAAAATTATGCAGGAAGTTAAAATACGTAAATTTTCAATCAAAATATGTTGCGGCATGGCCGATCAAGTCGGCCCGGATAAGAACAATGCAATTTGGCGACTTACATGGTCAAAACTAAGAGCCCGACTCAAAATTTCATTTTTGCGATACGCCTCGTCATTCGCCTGATTGAGGAGATGACCATCCAAGCTTGTGAC
>NZ_JBHSEL010000101.1:0-12702 GCF_042653845.1 Daeguia caeni
CCTTTGATAAAGCTATGATGAGCCGAAAACCCTCTCTTCTCAATTAATACAATTTGGTCTCATGGGCGTTGATGTCGGACAGGATATGGGGAAAGTTTCCGTTTACGGCATGGGTATCATGCTGTTTTTCACCCTTCTTACCCTTATTTCCCATCAATTCATCTCTATATTTTTGTTTAGCTTCATAGCAGGTTTTGGTGGTGGGCTAACACAGGCGGCTGTTGCTGTGGCGCTTGCCAGAACACAGCGCTATGAGCGCGCTTTTGCCATTTTCACATCATTTCAATTTTTCTATCCGGGGATTGGTGCATATTTTTTGCCCCGTTTATTGCAATCGGCATCCAGTTCGTTGTTGCATGGTTTCAATGGCATGCAATGGGGGCAAGCGCTGCTCATTTTTTCTAGTCTGCTAATGGCGCCTGTCATTGGTATTTTTCGCCGTTCAATGAGTGCAACTGATCCAGCCAGCGACAGTATTTCTCATACGCCAGAAAATACCATGGAGATTAAGACCCTCCTGACACTACCAGCCATTCTTTCCAATGTTGGCATTTGCATTTATGGTGGTTCTAATGGCGCAATTTTTGCTTATTCGGAAGGGATTGGACGATTGGCCCATCTGGATGTTTATACGGTTGGCGATATCGTGGCCTATGCCAATTTTGCAGCTGGTTTTGCTGCTATTGGGGTTGCTTGGCTCGATAATCGTATTGGCCACTATACTCCACTTATTACCGGCATAGCGATTCAGTTTCTATCCGCCATTATCCTTTATGCTTTTGTCTCTGAAGCAGGCTATGTTGTCGGCATGTTTGTTTTCACGATTTCCTGGGCATTGGTTTTCCCTATTTTCTTAGTATTCAATCCCAACTTGATACATCCGGTTCGGTCGTGACATTCGGACAGTTCACCAATCTGATCGGTACTGCCGCAGGTCCATCCCTCGCAGCTATTTGGGTTGGCTCAAATGGCCGTTTTGTTGCAGCTATTTGGGTTGCAGCCATCATGACGGTACTGTCAGCAATTCCTATGATTGCCATTAAGCTTGTTCCTGCACGAAATTAGAGTGTTTCCGCGTGTTTCTGGAACGGTTTGGTTTCCCAAATCAGTTTGTTCCGGGTCATCGATGTCGGCTGGATGGAGGCCGGCATCCGATGTTCGCACCGCTCTCGAATGACTTTTGCGAACGCGTTGTTGTCACCATTTTGCGTGGCGAAAGCGTTCGTTGCGTGGCAACACGGTTTAAAATTGCCGCGTCAGTCATGAAATGGTTGCAGCGCAATCGTGCGACCAGATAGGCCTGTCCCGGCAAGAATGGGCTGCCATGGCAAGCGGATACTCGAACCGTATCGTGAAATCATTGTGCAACGTTTTGCCGAGACCTCACACCTGCCGTTGCATGGCTGAAGGCGAAATTGTCCGAGCGTGAATTGTGTTTTGCACAATATGATCCGGGAATTCATGCGCAGCGAAGGGTTGGCTTCAAAAACACTGTGTTCGCTCTTGGTAGGCGCGGGCCGATGCTGTTTACAGAAGACAGCGGTGAAGGCCCTGCAAAATCATCTCGATCCCGAACGGCTGGTCTTCATGATGGGCCTGGATCAAGGCCAACATGTCGTCGATCAGGGACTGGGGACAAAAGGCACACGACTGCGGGCATTCGCACCGCATGGCCACTGGCGCACGCTGACATTCCTGGGCCTTGAGAAATGATCGGCTTAAAGTCCCTTGTGTCTTCAACTACTGATGAACGGCCAGCGCTTCTGCGCTTATGTTGAGCAGCCGTTGCTCAAGGCTGGCGACATCGCGTCATAGATAACCTTGCCAGCGACAAGTCGGCAACCATACGCAATTGATCAAGGCCGTCGGTGTGCGGCTCTGGTTCCAGCCATCCTGTTCGCTGGATCTTCATCCGACCAAACAGGTCTTCTCCATGATCACGCAATGGATGAGATCTGTCGGTCTTGTCATGTGACCGGCTTGTCTGGATGCAGACTGCATTGCGATGCCGTGCAGCCATCGCGTGCAGCTTATATGCCGATTCTACCTTGCCGGATGAGGGTGCTCTGGAGCGTAAGTTTTTGACCGCAATGGCATGTTTGCAACGCGTGAAGTCGCCATTCAAACGTGAAATAAGAAATAAGATAATTAAATCATGAATTTATATGCATTTCCACACGGAGTGGGGCGAGGTCTTATTCCACGATGGATGCCTAAAAAATAACATCATTGCGTAAAAAAGCGGCAGAAAGAAATTTCTTGACGGAAGCGCTCTGATCTCTTTTACTTTGGCCAACATGAATTGGCATTTGGGCCCCTGCTGGAACAGTTGTTCCGGAGGGGCTTTTTTGTTTGGCGAACAGAATGACAGGCAAGGACGTCATCCCGATTGGTGTACTGTTTTCGCACACCGGTCCCTATACGAAATTGAGCTATGAAGGCTATTGCGGCGCGCTGGCTGCCATTGCGGCTGTCAATGCACAAGACCTGCCTTTTCATCTCAAGCCTGTCGTGGCAGATCCCGCAGGCAATATTGATCGTTACGCGCCGCTTTGCGATGAGCTGATCGCTTCGGGCGGGGTGCATCATATTGTTGGCTGCACCACCTCCTGGAGCCGCAAGGAAGTCATTCCGGTGGTGGAAAAGCGCGATGCGCTGCTGTGGTACCCTTGTGTTTATGAAGGGTTCGAGACCAGTGACCGGGTCGTCTATACTGGCGCTTGCGCCAACCAGCATCTTGTGCCGCTGATTGACTATATCGTGCCGCGTTTTGGCAATCGCGCCATTCTGCTGGGCTCGAACTATATCTGGGGCTGGGAAAACAACCGGCTTGCGCGTGAAAAGCTGAAGGCCCTTGGCGGCGAGGTTCTAGGTGAGCGTGCGGTTGCGATTGGCGACACGGATATCGACCATCTGATCCGTGAGGTCGAACAGAAACAGCCGGATTTCATCCTCAACAATCTGATCGGTGAGTCCTCCTATACGTTTCTGCGCGCCTATGCCGAGCTTGGACGACGCAACAGCGCCTTTTCCACCGCCGTGCGGCCGGTTCTGAGCAGCAATTTCTATGAGGGCGAGCTTGAGCATCTGGGGGCGGATGCGGTCGGCAACTACACAGTTAGTTGCTATTTTCGATCACTTCCAGGTGAGGCAAATAAGCAGTTCCTTAAATCCGTGCGCGGTGGCGGCTATGCTGGCAGCATATCAGCCCTGTTCACGCAGAGTTACTCCAGCGTTCTGATGATCGCAGAGGGTATCAGACAGGCCGGCTGTGATGACGTGCAGAAAGTACTGGAAGCTGTGAAAACCCAATCCGTTACCATTCCGATCGGACCGGTCAGGGTTGATCCCCATACGCATCATATTCCCCTGCCGGCTCATATTGGCCGGGCAAGGGCCGATGGCAGCTTTGAGATCGTGTCTCTGGCTGATACCATGATCGAGCCTGATCCCTTCATGTCGCGAACCCATCTTCAGGACACTGTGGCGCAAGATCAGAAAAGCTTTTTGAGGCTTGTAAAATGACGATGAAAGACCGAACCACGACATTCGCCAGCTGGGGCGCTTTTGAAAACTGGACTGCCCTGATTGTTCATCGTCCTCATTCCAATGTGGATGCCATCACGCAGCAGTTGCGCCGCATAGGCATTGACGCGGTTGAATGCTGGCCAAATCTGCCGGGTGATGCGCAGATCGGGCGTTTCAACATCGTCTTTTTCGATGTCGATATGGGCTATGACGAACAGTTTCCCTGGGCGCCGCAGCAGGCACCTGTGCCAACAGTCGCGCTCATCGGCTCGGAAGCGCCGGGCCGCATTGACTGGGCGCTTAATCAGGGCGCGGATGCACAATTGCTGAAGCCCATTGGCAGTGCCGGCGTCTATAGCGCGATCGTGATTGCGCTGCATAATTTTGAGCGTCGGCATGCACTGGCCGATGAAATCCGCCAACTGCGTCAGAGCCTGTCCTGCCGCGAGGCTGTGGCGCAGGCAACGGCCATTCTCATGCTGGCAGAGAACATTTCCGCAAAACAGGCTTATCAGAGGCTTCGCCTGGCCGCGATGTCCGATCGTATCAGCGTTGAAGCCATGGCGACCCGTTTTTTGAACGAGCAACAGAGAGGAGCGTCCCGTGAGCGCGCTTGACACGCTTCCAGTCGGCCAGAAAAAGGTTGAGCGCGGCATTTGGGGGCGCATCATCCGTCGCCCGCTTGCGGCCTTCGGACTGGTCATCATCTTCATCACCGTGTTTGCGGCTGTCTTTGCGCCATGGATTGCGCCCTTTAACCCCAATGAGCAGTTCTTTGACGGGCTGACACTGGAGGGGGCGCCATTGCCGCCCGATTCCAAATTCTGGTTCGGCACCGATCTCGTTGGCCGTGACCTGTTTTCGCGCCTGATCTATGGCGCACAGACATCGCTGATCATCGGCGTTGTTGCCAATGGCATTGCCGTTGCCATCGGCTCGACGGTCGGCATTTGCGCCGGTTATTTCCGCGGGCTTGTCGAAACGATCCTGATGCGTTTCACCGATCTGATGATGGCCTTTCCGGCACTGCTTCTGGCCATCGTTCTGGCGGCGATCTTCAAGCCAAGCCTGTGGATCGTGGCGCTGGTGATTGCCATGGTCAACTGGGTGCAGATTGCGCGCGTGCTCTATACCGAAACACGCTCCCTGTCGGAGCGCGACTTCATCGAGGCAGAACGCGCCATGGGGGCGGGCTCGGCGCGCATCATCATCAAGCATATTCTGCCGCATCTGTTCTCGACCATGATTGTCTGGGCCACGCTCGGCATTGCAACCACCGTTCTGCTTGAGGCAACCCTGTCGTTCCTCGGCATTGGCGTTCAGCCGCCAACGCCATCCTGGGGCAATATCATCTTCGAAAACCAGACCTATTTCACCAGCGCGCCTTGGCTGGTGTTCATTCCGGGTGCGGCGATCCTGTTGCTGGCACTGGCCTTCAACCTCGTCGGCGATGCGCTGCGCGACGTACTCGACCCAACGCAGCAGGGGCATCACTAATGGTTACCTATATTGCTCGTCGTCTGCTCCAGACCGTCCTGATCCTGATCGGCATCAGTTTCGTCACCTTCGTTCTGCTTTATCTCGTGCCAGCCGATCCGGCGCGCCAGATCGCAGGACGTAGCGCGACCGCGCAGACGGTTGAAAATATCCGTGAGCAGCTTGGCCTCAATCTGCCGTTCTATGAACAATATCTGCGCTATATCACCGGCCTTCTGCATGGCGATCTTGGCCGCTCCTATTTGCAGAAGACGGAAGTATCGGAGCTCATCTGGTCACGCCTGCCTGCCTCGCTGATCCTGATGGCTGGCGCCATCATCTGCGAACTGATCATTGGGCTCACCATGGGCGTGGTCGCAGCCGTCAAGCGCGGCAGTCGCACCGACAATGCGCTGATGATCTTTTCCTTTGTTGGCGTTTCGGCACCACAATTCGTCATCGGCATTCTTCTGCTCTATGTCTTTGCCGTGCAGCTTGGCTGGTTTCCGATCGGTGGCTATGGCACGTTCAGCCATATCGTCCTGCCGTCGCTGACGCTCGGCCTGCTGGGTGCCGGCTGGTACTCGCGCATGATGCGTTCGTCGCTTCTGGATGTGCTGCGGCAGGACTATATCCGCACCGCCCGCGCCAAGGGGCTTGCGCGCTGGAAGATCCTGCTTCGCCACGCCATGCCAAATGCCATTCTGCCGATCATCGCCATGATTGGCATTGATATCGGCATCTTCATGTCCGGCATTGTGGTGGTGGAAAGCGTCTATGGCTGGCCGGGCATCGGACAGCTGGCATGGCAGGCCATCCAGCGCGTCGACATTCCGATCATCATGGGCGTCACCATTGTTTCGGCCTTTGCCATCGTGCTCGGTAACCTGCTTGCCGACCTCATCACCCCCATCATCGATCCGCGCATCAAACTGCGTTGAAATCCATTCCAGAGAAAGGGACTGTCATGAAAAAGACTATTCTCACCGGCGTGTCAGTGCTGGCACTCAGCCTCACTGCATCCTTCGCCGCGAGCGCTGACGACATCAAGAAAGGTGGCTCCATGATTGTCACCTACAAGGACGATGTTTCGACGCTCGATCCAGCCATTGGCTATGACTGGCAGAACTGGTCGATGATCAAGTCGATCTTCGACGGTCTGATGGATTATGAACCGGGCACCACCAATCTGCGCAAGGAAATTGCCGACGACTATACGATCTCGGAAGACGGCAAGACCTTCACCTTCAAGCTGCGCAAGGGCGTAAAGTTCCACAATGGCCGCGAACTGACTGCTGATGACGTGAAATATTCGATCGAACGCGTAGTCAATCCAAAGACCCAGAGCCCGGGCGCCGGTTTCTTCAGTTCGATCAAGGGTTTTGAGGCTGCTTCCGAAGGCAAGACGGAAGAACTCGAAGGCATCAAGGTTCTCGACCCTTATACGGTCCAGTTTGAGCTGAGCCGCCCGGATGCAACCTTCCTGCATGTTCTGGCACTCAACTTCGCTCATATCGTACCGAAGGAAGAAGTTGAAAAATACGGCGCCGATTTCGGCAAGCATCCGGTAGGCTCCGGTGCCTTCAAGATGACTGACTGGACGCTCGGCCAGCACATCGTGTTTGAGCGTTTTGAAGATTACTACAACCCGGATCTGCCAAAGCTCGACAAGATCACCTTTGAAGTCGGTCAGGAGCCGGTTGTTGCGCTGTTGCGCTTCCAGAATGGCGAAATCGACATTCCGGGTGACGGCATTCCGCCGGCAAAATTCGTGGAAGTCACCAAGGATCCGAAGTTCAAGGATCTGATCATTCAGGGTGGCCAGCTGCATACCGGCTATATCACCATGAATGTGAACATGAAGCCGTTTGACGATGTTAAGGTGCGTCAGGCTGTCAATATGGCAATCAACAAGGATCGCATCGTGCGCATCATCAATGGTCGCGCCGTACCTGCCAATCAGCCGCTGCCGCCATCAATGCCGGGCTATGCCAAGGATTACAAGGGCTATCCTTATGATCCGGCCAAGGCCAAGGAGCTTCTGGCAGAAGCAGGCTATCCGGACGGTTTTGAAACCGAGCTTTTCGTAGCCAATACCGACCCGCAGCCACGTATCGCCCAGGCAATCCAGCAGGATCTGGCTGCAATCGGTATCAAGGCTGCGATCAAGTCGCTGGCTCAGGCCAATGTCATTGCCGCAGGTGGTGAGCCGCAAGGCGCACCGATGGTCTGGTCGGGTGGCATGGGGTGGATTGCCGACTTCCCGGATCCGTCCAACTTCTATGGCCCGATCCTTGGTTGCGCCGGCGCTGTGCAGGGCGGCTGGAACTGGTCGTGGTATTGCAACAAGGAACTCGACAAGAAGGCTCAGGAAGCTGACTCGATTGTCGACCCTGCGCGCCAACAGGAACGTGAAGCAATGTGGCGCGACATTTACCTGAAGATCATGGAAGATGCGCCATGGGTTCCGGTCTTCAACGAAGAACGCTTCTCTGTTCGTTCGGAACGTCTCGGCGGACCGGATGCAATCTTTGTTGATCCAGTCCACATCCCGGTCAACTACGACGAGGTTTATGCAAAAGATGTGCAATAATTGCCAATATACCATTCACGGTCGTCAACATCACTTTGGCTGGGACAATTCGTTCCAGCCTGCGGAGACGGTTGCTCCTGGATCAACGATCAAGTTCGAATGCATTGACAGCGGCAACGGCCAGTTTACGCCGGAAAGCACGGTCGCAGATGTCGCCACGATGGACTTCTCGAAGATCAATCCGGTCACGGGTCCGATCTATGTCGATGGCGCAAAGCCGGGCGATGTGCTGAAGGTCACCATTCATGAATTTGAACCGTCTGGCTTTGGCTGGACGGCCAATATTCCGGGCTTTGGTCTTCTGGCTGACGACTTCAAGGAACCGGCACTGGCCTTGTGGAAATATAATCCTTCCACGCTGGAGCCCGCGCTGTTTGGCGAGCATGCCCGCGTGCCGCTCAAGCCTTTTGCCGGCACCATTGGTGTCGCGCCAGCTGAAAAGGGTCTGCACAGCGTGGTCCCGCCACGCCGTGTTGGCGGTAACATGGATATTCGCGATCTGGCGGCAGGCACCACGCTTTATCTGCCGGTCGAGGTGGAGGGCGCACTGTTCTCCATCGGTGATACCCATGCAGCCCAGGGTGACGGTGAAGTCTGCGGTACGGCCATCGAAAGTGCAATGAATGTTGCACTCACGCTTGACCTCATCAAGGACACGCCGCTGAAAATGCCGCGTTTTACGACGCCGGGCCCTGTGACCCGTCATCTCGATACCAAGGGCTATGAAGTCACCACCGGCATCGGCCCGGATCTGTGGGAAGGCGCAAAGGCTGCCCTTTCCAATATGATCGATCTTCTGTGCCAGCAGCATAATCTCAGTGCAGCCGATGCGTACATGCTCTGCTCGGTCTGCGGTGATTTGCGCATCAGCGAGATTGTCGACCAGCCCAACTGGGTTGTGTCGTTCTATTTCCCGCGTTCGGTGTTCGAATAATCAAGTTGGGGGCGGCAATCTGCCGCCTTCTCCACCCATCAGAGAGTATATCCATGAATAAGCCTTCTCCGCTTTTGCAGGTCAGAGATTTGGTTACTCAGGTAGCGACACCGGAGGGTGCGCGCACGGTCGTTGACCGGCTTTCCTTCGATCTCCAGCGCGGGGAAACGCTGTGTATTGCAGGCGAGAGCGGTTCTGGCAAATCCATGACCGTTCTGTCGCTGATGCAATTGCTGCCCAAGAATCTTGCACGCATTGCTGGCGGTTCGGCCATCATGAATGGCCGCGATATTCTGAAGCTTAGTGAAAGCCAGATGCGTAGCGTGCGTGGCAAGCATATCGGCATGATTTTTCAGGAACCGATGACATCGCTCAATCCGGTTCTGACCATCGGCCGCCAGCTGGCCGAGGCCGTGGGCGATGACAGCGGCCTTTCGGGTGAGGCGATGCGAAAGCGCTGCAAGGAACTGCTCGACCATGTGCAGATTTCCGATGCCACCCGCCGCCTGACGCAATATCCGCACGAATTGTCCGGCGGCATGCGGCAACGCGTCATGATCGCCATGGCGCTGGCGCAAAAGCCGGAAATCCTGATCGCCGACGAGCCGACCACCGCGCTCGACGTGACGGTTCAGGCGCAGATTCTCGCCCTTATCCGCAAGCTTCAGGCCGAAGATGGCATTTCGGTCATCATGATCACACATGATATGGGCGTGGTTGCTGAAATGGCCGATCATGTTCTGGTGATGAACAAGGGCAAGACGGTCGAATATGGACCACTGCGTGAGGTGTTCCATAAGCCGAAGGATGAATATACGCAGAAATTGCTCGCCGCCGTGCCGCGTCTTGGCGAAATGACCGGAACGGACAAGCCAAAGCGTGCTGCCGAAGCAAAAAGCCCTGAACCGGAAAAAGCACCCGCTCCAGTGCTTGAAGTTGAAAATCTGGTCGTGCGCTTTGACATCAAGGGGGGCATTCTGCAACGCCCGATCCGCCGCGTGCATGCTGTCGAGGGCGTTTCTTTCACCGTCAATCGCGGCGAGACCCTGTCGCTCGTTGGCGAATCCGGCTGCGGCAAGTCCACGACCGGCAAGGCGTTGCTTAATCTCGTGCCGTGGAACGGCGATATCCGCATCCATGGCAAGAGCACCAAGGGGCTAAGCCGCACGGCCATGCGTCCGCTGTTGCGCGATATCCAGATGATCTTTCAGGATCCCTATGCCTCGCTTGATCCGCGCATGCGCGTCGGCGATCTGGTGGCGGAGCCGCTTGTCATCCATGGCCTTGCATCGGGTTCCGAACTGACAGACCGGGTTGAATATCTGTTCAGGCGTGTCGGGCTTTCGGCTGACCAGATGAGGCGCTATCCGCATGAATTTTCAGGAGGCCAGCGCCAGCGCATCTGTATTGCACGCGCTTTGTCCCTGTCGCCAAAGCTGATTGTCGCGGATGAAAGTGTTGCGGCACTTGACGTTTCCATCCAGGCGCAGGTGCTGGATCTGTTGCAGGATATCCAGAACGAAACCGGCGTGTCCTATCTCTTCATCAGCCATGACATGGCAGTTGTCGAGCAGATCAGCCATCGCGTTGCCGTCATGTATGCCGGCCGCTTTGTCGAAATGGGCACGCGCAGGCAGGTGTTCGAAAATCCGCGGCATCCATATACAAAAAAGCTGATGGATGCGGTACCGGTTGCCGATCCTGACCGTGAACGCCGCCTGTTCATGGTCAATGATGGCGAATTGCCAAGCCCGGTCAAGCCTCTCGACTATGTGCCACCAACACTGACCCGCACGGTGCTTGCCGACGGACATACGATCTGGAGATAGGCTTCCTGAGCATAGACTGGAAGTCAATGATGGCGCGCAAGCCTTGCTTGTGCGCTTTCGTTCATTTTGCGCTGTTTCGTGCAGTGAATGTCATATTGTCCGCCGTTTGGTCTTGCTGGCCTTGGCCGTATCGTGCAAATGCAGAACAAGGTTCAATCAGCGGCAACGGGGCATTATGGCAGCACAATTTCTGCGACTTCTGGATGTCTCGCACAGGGTCGGCGGCCGAACCGTGCTGCGCAAGTTGAATCTCACGCTTTCCGAGCGCCGCATCGGCATTATCGGACGCAATGGCTCGGGCAAGTCCATGCTGGTTCGCTGCCTCAACGGGCTCATCATTCCCAAGGAGGGCAGGGTGATGCTGGGGGATCTCAGCACCGCCAGACATGCCAGAACAATACGCCGCCATGTCGGCATGGTGTTTCAGAGTGTCGAGCAGCAACTCATCATGCCAACGGTTGCCGAAGACGTTGCCTTTGGTCTGCGCAGTCTTGCCTTGTCCAGGGCCGAAGCAAAACAGGCAGTTGACGCCATTCTGGCTGAACTCGGCATTGCCCATCTTGCCGAACGGCCGGTGGCGGAATTGAGCGGCGGCGAAAAACGTCTGGTAACACTTGCAGGTGTATTGGTGATGCGGCCTGATCATCTCGTGCTGGATGAGCCGATGACCGGGCTTGATCACTACCAGCGCCGTTGTCTGAGCGAGCGTCTGCTTGGCCTTCCGCAACAGGTGATCATGGTATCTCATGAGCTGGATTATCTTGCCCAATTTGACCGGGTGATTGCGCTGCATGAAGGGGAGGTCGTCCTCGATGGCAGCCCGGAGTCAACCATTTCGGCCTGGAAACAACGCTATGGCTAAAGTGTTAATCAGCCGATTGCCTGGAATGCGTACAGAAGCCAAGGTCACCCTGATGGCGCTTGCCCTTATTGTGCTTTTCGCAAGCGGACAGCTTTGGGTGGTGCTTGCTTTTGTCGTATTGTTTGCCGCCGGTCTTGGTTTTTTTGTCACGGATTGGCGCAGGCTGTTGCCGGCCATCATCATGGCGGCTTCGTCCGGCGTGGCGATTTGCGCCATTCATTGGTGGAACGGCACGTTGGATATGGGTATTGTTGCGGCACTGCGGTTGAATGCGTCCATATGGGGCGCCTTGCTGCTTGCGGTTACGACATCCAGCAGCGAGATCATGGACATGCTGGAAGCACTTGTGGCGCGCAGCGGACGCTTTGGCCGCCACTTTCGTTTTCTGCCGTTGCAAGCGGCCATGGTCACGCGATTTGTGCCGCTTTTTGCTGAGCATCTGCAGGCAATGCGGCAAGCACGCCTTGCGCGCGGCGGCAGCAAATGGAATCTCAATCTGGCGCCATTGATGATTTCTGCACTACGGCAAACCGATCAGCTGGCCGAGGCAATTGAGGCTCGTGGTTTCGATCCGGATGATACCAGACAAGGGGAACAGAAAAATGATGATTAAGGACAGCATCCAGATTGCGCTTTTTTGCGCAATTACCGCCGCCCTTGGGCTGGTGCCGGCCATACCGATCCCGTTCAGCCCCGTTCCCATCACGGCGCAAACGCTGGGTGTGATGCTCACCGGCGCCTTGCTTGGCGCGCGTCGCGGCACCTTGTCCATGCTTCTGTTCATGCTGCTTGTCGCAATAGGCGCGCCACTTCTGGCCGGTGGACGGGGAGGGCTGGCAGTCTTTTTCGGGCCGACCGCAGGCTTCTTCATCGCCTTCCCATTGGCAGCCTTCGTCATAGGCGTGATGACCGACAGGTTCTGGACAAGTCTTGGTCTGGTCAGCGCTGTGATCATCAATCTGATTGGTGGCGTGGTGGTGGTCTATGCCATTGGCATACCGTTTCTGGCAGCAATCGCTGATATACCAGTGTCACAGGCAGCTCTTGGCAGCCTTGCCTTCATTCCGGGCGATATTTTGAAGGCCTGTGTGGCTGCGGCAATCACACTTTCCGTGCGGCGTGGCTATCCTAATTTGCGCGATTGACCGGCTGTTAATGCCTTGCAGGAGATGCAGGATCTGACAGGACTGACATTTTGACTGATGCTTTGAACCGGGAATGATAGTTTGCAGCCTGTTTGCATGTTCTGACGGCTATGCAGGCAAATGGTAGAGAACGTGTTGACGCGGCTATAAAAGATGCTAAGAAGGCACGCGCTGCGCAAGTGCAGCAAATCGGCAGGACGTGCGGATTGTCAGCCTCTGTCGAAAACGGCCAGATCCAATCAGCTGGAGGGGTGGCCGAGTGGTTTAAGGCACCGGTCTTGAAAACCGGCGTGCAGGAGACTGTACCGTGGGTTCGAATCCCACCCCCTCCGCCA
>NZ_JBHSEL010000102.1:0-13369 GCF_042653845.1 Daeguia caeni
GCGATACTACGCCATGCTGGACGCACCAGCTATGGTCGCATAACTTAAACCAAACGGTCTCCGGCAAACCCGGGGCGGTTCACACATAAGAATTTCAGAACCATCAGGACGGCTATCATTCAGGACAGGATACGGCATAAATCTGGGGGATCTGATGCGATCAAAACTTGCCATCCATGTAGTCGGTTGTCATGCCGAAGGGGAAATCGGCGATGTCATTGTCGGCGGGGTATTGACGCCACCGGGAAAGACGATGATGGAACGTATGATCAACATGGAAGCGCATTATGATCATATACGCCAGTTTCTGATCTGCGAGCCGCGCGGTTCTGTAGCGCGTCATGTCAATCTCATCGTTCCTGCAATCAATCCGGAATGTGCGGCAGGCGCCATCATCATGGAGCCAACCGAATATGTTCCCATGTCAGGCTCAAACACCATTTGCGTTGCGACTGTGCTTCTGGAAACCGGCATGGTGCCCATGCAGGAGCCTGTGACAACATTCAAGCTGGATATGCCCGGCGGCATTATCGAGGTTATGGCAGAATGTTCAGACGGGAAATGTCGGTCGATTACTTTCAAGAACGCGCCGGCTTTTGCCGAGCGTCTGGATGCCGCGCTCGAAGTCGAAGGGCTGGGAACCATAAAAGTCGACATTGCCTATGGCGGAATGTTCTTCGCCATTGTTGAGGCAAAGTCACTCGGTTTTGAGGTCAGGCCGGATGAAGCGCGCGACCTTGCCATATTGGGTGAAAAAATCCGCAAGGCGGCGCGCGAACAATTTGATGTGGTGCATCCACAGTTTCCCAATGTGCGCGGTGTTTCCATCGTCCAGTTTGCCATGCCCTATGAAGGCAGTGGCAAGGTGACGCGCAATAGCTGCATTGTGTCACCGGGCCGATCCGACCGCAGCCCGACAGGCACGGGAACTTCCGCGCGCATGGCTGTTCTTCAGGCGCGGGGGCTGATGAAAAAGGGAGACACGCTGATCCATTCTTCCATTATTGGCTCAACCTTCACCGGCAAGATTCTGGATGTCCGGGAAGAGAATGGTTTCACGTCCATCATCCCGCAGATCACCGGCCGGGCATGGATTACCGGAAACCATACCTATCTTCTTGATCCGGAAGATCCCTATCCAACCGGATATATGCTTTCGGATACATGGGGTGTGACCCCTACACTCAAGCAATAGTCCTGTGGCGCAATCGCGATCTGCAGCAGCATCCAGCGGGAGAAAATAATCCGGGATGTTGGTGGCTGCAGCGGGTCGGCAGAGGTCATCTGGAGGGTGCGGTCATATTTTGTCGGGGCCAGAAGCAAGGCTTTGATGCTGCCGGAACTTGTGGCATAGGCTGATCCTCAGCTTTCCTTTTGTGTCGTCGCACAGCAACAATAGTAGTCGCTTACATGAACCTATCAGCCCGCAGCATTCTGGCCGATCATACCAAGGGCCCGATCCTTGCAACCAATGAGCCAATCAGTTTCTGGGGTGGAGTTGATCCTGCTACGGGCAAGATCATTGATATTTATCATCCGCTGCATGGCCAATCGATTGCCGGAATGGTTCTGATGATGCCATCGACGCGCGGTTCCTGCACAGGGTCCGGCGTATTGCTTGATCTGGCTCTGAATGGCCTTGCTCCTGCGGCGCTGATCTTTTCGCAGCCGGAGGATGTGGTAACACTTGGAGCGTTGATTGCAGCCAAGATGTTTGCGAAAACCGTGTCAGTCCTGCGCCTTGAGCCGGAGGCATGGCACAGGCTTGCAGCGGAAAAGGAAGCTGCGATATCGCCTGATGCGATAACATCCCCTAATCTCACGATCAGATTAGCCCGGATAGAGGCCGGCACGCTTGATCTATCTGAAAGGGATCAGGCCATGCTTGCGGGCCGGGATGGCGAGGTGACAAAACTTGCGATGGAAATCATCTGTGCCATGGCTTCCAATCAGGGCGCGACGCGACTGATTGATGTGGTTCAGGCGCATATTGATGGCTGTATTTACGCAAGCCGGGCAAATCTGATCTTTGCTGAAAAAATGGCAGATATGGGCGCTCGCGTCCGTGTGCCGACCACCATGAACGCCATTTCCGTCGATCGCGAGAACTGGCAGGAGCAAGGGGTTCCGGCAAATTTTGGGGCACCGGCAGCAAGGCTTGCTGATGCCTATGTGCGCATGGGATGCCGCAATACCTTTACCTGCTCGCCCTATCTGCTTGAAACTTCACCCGTTCAGGGCGACATGATTGCCTGGGCTGAAAGCAATGCGGTGATCTATGCCAATTCAGTGCTTGGCGCACGTACGGCAAAGCATCCGGATTTTCTTGATCTTTGTATTGCGATTACAGGGCGCGCGCCCCTGGCTGGCGTCTATCTCGAAGAGAACAGGAAGGCGCAGCGCATTATCCATATTGATGCGCCTGAAGGGATTGATGACGCATTCTGGCCATTGATCGGCTATCTTGCCGGCAAAGTCTCGCCGGATCGCATTCCGTTATTACGGGGGCTCGATAAGGTTCTGCCCAGTTCGGAAAACATGAAGGCGCTTTGTGCTGCTTTCGGCACGACGTCTGCCGCCCCGATGCTGCATGTTGAGGGGGTAACGCCTGAAGCCCATCTTGTTTTGCCAGATGCAGATGACGTGCATATTGCCGTGTCGCAAATGGCGGATGGCTGGCGTCTATTGAACGAAGGGCCCGAAACGATCGATCTTGTCGCCATTGGCAGCCCTCATGCTTCACTGGAAGAGTGCCGATCCTTTGCCAATGCCCTGAATGGCAAAAAGGTTGCCGTGACGACGATCATCACGGCAGGGCGTGCAATCACCGCTGCAGCGAAGGCGGATGGAACACTGCAACGGCTGGAGGCATCAGGTGTGAAGGTCATACCGGATTTGTGCTGGTGCTCGATTTCAGAACCTGTCTTTCCGGTTGCTGCCAGAACATTGATGACGAATTCAGGCAAATATGCCCATTATGGGCCCGGTCTGTCAGGCCGGGCAGTGCGTTTTGGCAGTATTGCAGATTGTGCAGCGGCGGCAACCACCGGCATTGCCGCACGTCATTTGCCACAATGGTTGCAAGTCTGATCCACTTCGGGCACCTGTTTGGTGGCTGGAGATGGTTGCCTAAATTGAGCAGTTATTGATGTGTCAGGTTTCGGAATTTGTGTCCAGCTTGGGTGTCATGGCCTCGAACATGGGTAAGGCTGCGGCGCCAAGCGCTGCGGTAAACTGGCCTGTCTGGCCGCGGATGACGCGCGGCAGGGCCCGGACGCGCCGGCTGGCGATGGAGATTGGCAGCCTTCCCATATGTCCTATCAGGTCATCAATGATGGCATCGGGCAGCATGCCACCCAAGATAATTGTCTCGGGATCAAGAATGTTTTCGATCATCGCGATCATCGGTGCCAGATAAGCGGCAGCTTCATCGAGCCACTCAAGCAATATTGGGTGACGTTGTTGATGGAGTTTTTCAATTGTCTCAAACTCTGTTGCCTCAATGCCGGCAGCAGCCAGTTTTTCGCGCAGGGCATAAACAGAGGCATAGGTTTCAAGACAACCATGCTGCCCGCAGGCGCACTGTCGTCCGCCGGGCCTGACGACAATATGGCCGACTTCACCGGCATTGCCGAAAGCACCGCGATAGGGTACGCTATCCTGGATTATGCCAAGCCCAATGCCTGCACCAAAATACATCATGGCAAAATTGGAAATGGCGCGGCCGGAACCAAACAGGCGTTCGCCAACCGCGGCAGCATTGGCGTCGTTTTCCACCAGTACGGTTTCACCGCAGGCTTCGCTCAAGACGGCGGCCGCATCAATCCCTGACCAGCCGGGAAGGGTGGTTGGACCAACCGAACTCATGCCTTCAATATCGAAAGGCCCCGGCATGACGACACCGATGCCAAGCAGGCGGGAGGGGAAGGATCTTTTCACCGCATCTACTTCATGACGCAATTGCAGGGAGAGTTTTTCAGGCGAGACATCCTTGATGGGGCGAATATGCTGCACACGCGGTGTGCCGGCGAGATCCAGCACAGTTGTCACCATATGCGTCGAGCCCATTTCGACACCGATTGTCATGGCGCCGTCCGGATTGACGGCAAACTGGATCGGCGGTTGGCCACGGCCTGTTTTAAGCCGCCCAAGTTGCATCAGAAAATTTTCTGCCACTAGCTCGTCAACAATATTGGCAATCGCCTGTGCAGTCAGATGTGTCAGACGGGCAATATGCATCCTGCCAAGCGGGCCATGTCGGCGAATGACATCAAGCACGACACGGCGATTATGGTCGCGAATGCGTTCAGGGTTCTTGCCAAGGGTAACCGCAAGCGCTGCATCTTTTGCAGTTGCAGCATGCATGGCTGGTCTTCCGCTTGATTGTTCGTCTTCCAGTTGCGCCGCCATAGCTCCTCCTGACCCTTGTATTAGATAAGGCGAATGGCTTTTGACAGCAATAAATTAATTCAAGTAAATTATCTTATTGACAATTTTTTGAATCCGTTCAACGTAGAGTCAAGGCAGCATGTGCTGTCCACCCGATAATTTTGGTTTGGGGAAACGAGCGCTGCGAACGATGGCAGGAGTGCATTGTTGTTTCGACGCGCCGTTGCAATCGCTTGGTCCCGCATTTGAGAGCGTCGGCGGGCATGAGGGAGGTTTATGAAATGCGAAAACTCTTATTGGCAGGTCTGGTAGCAGGTCTCAGTGCAATCGCAATCAATGCTGCGCAGGCTGTCGAAATTGAATATTGGCAGTATCTGTTTGATACGCGCGTCAAGGCGATGGACAAGCTGATCGAGAATTTCGAGAAGGCTAATCCGGACATCAAGGTCAAGCATGTCACGTTCCCGTATGATGACTATCAGACGCGCGTCATTGCTGCAAAAATGGCTGGCAAGAGCCCTGACGTCATGCAGCTTTTCTATGGCTGGCTCGACAAGTTCGTGGCTGGCGGAATTCTCCAGCCTCTGCCGCAGGACACCTTCCCGCATGACAAGATCGAAAGTGAATTCTTCCCGATCGTCACGGCCATGAAGCGCGGCGATGAATATTATGGCTTGCCGACGGCTGTCCGTTCGCTGGCGCTGTTCTACAACAAAAAACTGTTCGAGGAAGCAGGTCTTGACCCGAACAATCCGCCAAAGACGCTTGATGAACTGGTCGAAGTTGCCAAGAAGACGACCAAGCGCGACGACGCCGGCAATCTGATTTCCGAAGGCATCACGCTCGACATGCCGGGACAGGATCAGCATTGGTGGCGTGAAGTGCTCGTGCGCCAGTTCGGTGGGCAGCCTTACACGGATGATGACCGCAAGGTAGCTTATAACGATGAAGCCGGTGAAAAGGCGCTTGCCTTCTATACCGGCCTGCAGACCGATCAGAAGGTCGGTGAAGTCAAGTTCATGGATGAAGGCCAGGCCGCTTTCCGTTCTGGCAAGGCCGCAATGACCATTGACGGCACGTTCCGCCTCGGATCCTTCCGCACGATCAAGGATTTCGACTGGGGTGTCACGGAGCTTCCGGCCAGTGCCGACGGTGTCCGCTCCAACTATGCAAGTTATTTTGCAAACGGCATCAGCTCCACGACGAGTGGCGAGAAGCTGGAAGCCGCCAAGAAGTTCCTCGACTACATCTCTTCTCCTGAAGCAATGGAAATCTGGTTGAAGGAAGTTGGCGAGCTGCCGGCACGCCGTTCGGCTGCACTGACGGAAGCCAATCTGGCTGATCCGATCTACGGTCCGTTCCTGAAGGGTCTTGAATACGCCCATACCACCAAGTTCGTTGACGAACTCAAGCAGCGCCAGATCGTGGTCGATATGGCAAACCGCGTCATTCTGGAAAACCAGCCTGTCAAGGAATCGCTGGAGCAGGCCGCGAAGGCTGAACAGGCTATTCTCGACGCAGCCAAGTAACTGACATTGATACGTGATGGCGGCGGGGCATGGCCTCGCCGCTCTTCTCACGGCGAGACGGGGATCGTAGCCGAAGGATCTTGCACATGATAATGACGGCTGAAACAGGTAGACGTTTGACGAATGGGCCTTCGGGCAAGCGCTTCGCAGATCGTCTTTCCATGCGTACCAGGCGCCTGATCTGGGTATGGAGCTTTCTGGCGCTTCCGATCCTTTTCTATTCGATCATTCGTTTTTATCCGACCATAGAGGCATTCTGGCTGTCCCTGACCGATTGGGATCTGATGAATCCGCCCACCTTCATCGGTCTGGCGAACTATCAGAAACTCTTTACCGATCCGGAATTCTGGAAAGTTTTCAGGAATACTTTCACCTATCTTCTGATTGGCACGCCGATCAGTCTCGTGCTCGCCTTTACGATCGCCTATTTCCTCGATCGTGTGCGCTTCATGCATGGCTTTATCCGCGCTCTCTATTTCCTGCCCTATCTTACCACGGCAGCGGCAATGGCGTGGGTCTGGCGTTGGTTCTATCAGCCTGCGCCGATCGGGGCCATCAATAATATTCTGAGCACGCTGGGGCTGCCGCAACAAGGTTTTCTGCGCTCGGTTGATCAGGCGCTTTATTCAATCATGGTAACCGCGATCTGGGCTGGCCTTGGCTTTCAGATCATCATCTTCATGGCGGGCTTGCGCGCCATCCCAAACACTTTTTACGAAGCTGCACGCATTGACGGGCTTGGAGAATGGGCAATCCTGCGCAAGATCACCATCCCATTGCTGAAACCCACCACGGTCTTCCTCGTCGTGTTCTCATCGATCGGCTTCCTGCGTATTTTCGACCAGGTCTATAACATGACCACACTCGATCCTGGCGGACCGCTCGGATCCACGAAACCTCTGGTTCTGATGATCTATCAGACCGCCTTCTCTTCTTACGCAATGGGCTATGCGGCGGCGCAAACCGTCGTTCTGTTCACGATCCTGCTTTACGTTTCTCTGTTCCAGCTCTGGATCTTGAGGGAAAAGAAATGACCGCCACTGCTCAAACCAAACCACTTCCCTTCCAGAATTTGCGGCCCGGTCGTATCATAAGCTGGACTCTGCTGTTCATCGGCGGTCTGATCATGATCACGCCGCTGTTATTCATGTTCTCGACTTCACTCAAGACGGCCGGGCAGGTTTACGACCTGCGTCTCATCCCTGCCGAGCCGACGCTGCAGAACTATATTACAATTCTTGCTGACGGCCGCTTTGTCCGTTGGTTCTTCAACTCCATGCTCGTTGCAGTCGTGGTCACGCTGTCGAATGTCTTCTTCGACAGTCTGGTCGGTTATACACTGGCCAAATTCGAATTCCGTGGCCGCCATTTCATCTTCCTCGCCATTTTGTCGACGCTGATGATCCCGACCGAAATGCTGGTGATCCCGTGGTATCTGATGTCCAGCAAGCTCGGCTGGCTCGACAGTTACTGGGGCATCATGTTCCCTGGCATGATGACAGCCTTTGGCACCTTCCTGATGAAGCAGTTCTTCGAAGGCGTTCCCAACGATTTCCTGGAAGCTGCACGTGTTGATGGTCTCAATGAATTCCAGATCTGGTGGAAAGTGGCTATGCCGCTTGTCACGCCTGCGCTGTCGGCGCTTGCCATCTTTACTTTCCTTGGTAACTGGACAGCATTCTTCTGGCCGCTGATCGTGGTCACGAGCCCGGATCTATACACTTTGCCGGTTGGGCTTTCGAGCTTTGCCGTTGAGGCGTCGATCCAGTGGGAAATGATCATGACGGGTGCTGCGATCGCCACCATTCCCACCCTCGTCGTGTTTCTTCTCCTCCAGCGCTACATCGTGCGCGGTGTCATGCTTGCTGGCCTTAAAGGGTGAACCATGTCCGTTAATGATCCTCGCCAATCCGACACCAGTGTCTTCCCCGACCCGGTCTATCGGGAAACCGTGCTGCGCCCGCTTTTTGACGGTGCCAAGACACATCATGTCGATGGTTTTCGCCGGATTGATCGTGCCCATCTCGTCATGCTGACCGAGACTGGCATTCTCGACCTGAAACAGGCTGCAATGATTGCCGGCGCGCTGGAAGCGATCGACAGGGAAATTGATCCATCGACGCTCACCTATACGGGTGAAGTGGAGGATTATTTTTTTCTGATCGAAAAAGAACTGAAAGCGCGCATCGGTGCAGATATTGCAGGTCGCCTGCACACGGCGCGCTCGCGCAATGATATCGACCATACGTTGTTCAAGCTTGGCCTCAAGCAGCGCATCGATACACTCATGGCGCAGGCGCGCAATCTGCTGGATAGCATGATTGCTGCCGCCGAGCGCGAAAAGACAACGCTCATCGTAGCTTACACCCATGGCCAGCCTGCGCAGCCAACAACCTTCGGCCATTATCTTTCAGCGGCGATTGAAGTTCTCTTGCGCGATATGGAAAGGCTGGAGGCCGCTCGCGCGATTGTCAATCTCTCGCCGATGGGGGCTGCGGCCATCACGACATCGGGCTTTCCGATTGACCGTGACCGGGTTGCGAAGCTTTTGGGTTTTGCCGCTCCCCTGCCGAATTCCTATAGCTGCATCGCCGCGGTCGATTACATCACATCGACTTATTCCGCGATTGAGCTGATGTTCCTGCACCTTGGACGTCTCATCCAGGATTTCCAGTTCTGGACGAGTTTTGAAGTCGGCCAGATCTATGTCCCCAATGCCTTGGTGCAGATTTCATCCATCATGCCGCAGAAGCGCAATCCGGTGCCAGTTGAACATATGCGTCATCTGGCAAGCCAGACCATGGGACGTGCGCGCACTGTGCTTGATGTCATGCACAATACGCCATTCACCGATATGAATGACAGCGAGGGCGAAACGCAGCAGATGGGCTATGAGGCCTTTGCGTCGGCTGGCCGCGTGCTCAATCTTCTTGCCGCCTTCATTGCGGTAATACGAATCGACAGCAAGCGTGTTGCGGAAAATATCCGCCGCTCCTGCATCACCATAACGGAACTGGCTGACTCATTGGTGCGCATTGAAAACCTGTCATTCCGGCAGGCACATGAAATCGCAAGCAAGGTCGCGCGCGCGGTTGTTGCTGAAAATGGCGGGCTGGAACAGGACGGTTATGAGCCTTTCCTGGCAGCTTTCCGGGAACTGGCAGGCCGCGAACCTGCAATCAGCCACGAAAAATTTGCGGAACTGGTCTCGCCTGAACATTTTGTCGCTGTTCGTGATCGTCTGGGCGGGCCGGCATCAAAGGCAATGGACGCTGCACTTTCCGCCTATAAGGCAAAATCCGATCACTTCAAGATGCTGGCCGCCGAGCATGAGGCCAGTGAACAAAAGGCGGCGAACGAACTGAACGAAAAATTCAATGCACTTGTGGAGGCACGCTGATGGCAACGATCGAACTCGAAAAGCTGGTCAAGCGCTATGGCAAAGTCGAGGCGGTACGGGCCATCGACCTCCAGATCAAGGATGGTGAATTTGTTGTTTTTGTTGGTCCTTCGGGCTGCGGCAAGTCCACGACCCTGCGCATGATCGCAGGGCTTGAGGATATTTCGGATGGCTATCTGAAGATCGGCGGTGAAGTCGTCAACGAACGTGATCCAAAACAGCGCAATATCGCAATGGTGTTCCAGAATTATGCGATCTATCCGCATATGACAGTGCGCCAGAATATTGGCTTTGGTCTCTATACCTCGAAACTGTCGAAGGAAGAAAAGAACAAGCGCATTGAGGAAACTGCAAAGGCACTTGGGCTGGAACCTTATCTCGACCGTCGTCCGGCTGCCCTTTCTGGCGGTCAGCGTCAGCGCGTTGCGATTGGTCGCGCCATGGTGCGCAACCCTTCAGCTTTCCTGTTCGACGAGCCGCTCTCCAACCTCGATGCGCAGCTTCGCTCTCAGATGCGCATTGAGATCAAGCGTCTGCATCAGCGCCTGAAAACCACAACCGTTTATGTCACGCATGATCAGGTTGAAGCCATGACCATGGCTGACCGGATTGTCGTCATGCGTGATGGCCGTATTCTGCAGACCGGCACGCCGACGGAACTCTATGAAAACCCGACCGATGTTTTCACCGCGCGCTTCATCGGTAGCCCATCGATGAATCTGATCAAGGGCCGTCGTAATGGAACGGGTGTGGATATCACCCCCGATGGCGATATTCTGGTCGGTGTCCGTCCGCATGATCTGAAAGTGACGGAACCGATAGAGGAGGGGCTGTCGCTCACAGGCATGGTTACGGCCGTAGAGCCGCTAGGATCTGAAACGCTTGTTCATCTCGATATCAACGGTACATCGGTGATCGCCACGGCGCTTGGAAAAATCATTCCGCCCACGGGCGTCGAACTGACCGTTTCCGCGCCTGCGGGTAGCCTTTATCTGTTTGATGCCAAGACCGAGAAGAGCCTGGGAAGACTATGATGCCTGCACATTTCAAGCGCCCGGCCGTTCTTTGTCTCGGGCGGATTTATTGCGATCTGATATTCACCGGCCTGCCATCCTTGCCACAGTTGGGGCGTGAGGTTTTTGCCGAGGATATTCGGATGGCTGCCGGAGGAGGGGCTTTCATCTCCGCGGCGCATCTTGCTCATGCTGGTCGGGCCGTGGCTCTGGTTGCGCGGCTCGGCTTTGACAGCCTGTCGCGCGGACTGGAACCGGAACTGAAGATTAATGGTATAGACCTGCGGTTTCTTGAGCGTGCTGATGATGCTGGCCCGCAGGTAACCGTGGCAAGTGTCATTGGCAATGATCGCGCCTTCCTGTCGCGCCGGGCAGGCACTGCGCGTCCATCAACGCTAGAAGAAGCCTTGCAGTGGAAAGAAGCTGGTCATCTGCACATTGCCGAATTTGCCACATTGCATGAGATTCCGGGATTGGTGCAGCAGGCCAAGGCGGCCGGGTTTTCCGTCTCGCTTGATCCAAGCTGGGACGAAACGCTGATCTATGATCCGGGCTTCCTGTCGGCCTGTCAGGATGTCGATATTTTTCTGCCCAATTTCGAGGAAGCGCGCGCCATTACAGGTTTTGACGATCCAATGAAGGCGCTTGATGTGTTGGCGCGGCATTTTCCTGTCGTAGCCCTCAAGGGAGGCGGCGAAGGCGCATGGCTACGCACCAGTGCGGTTGACATTCACATGGCCGCCAATGACGTGCCGGTGGTTGATACAACCGGCGCAGGCGATGCGTTCAATGCGGGTTTCATCCATGCATGGCTGGATGGTCACGATGCGCACAAGGCGCTGGAATCCGGCATCGAATTCGGTAGCCTTGCCGTTCAGGCAGCCGGTGGCGCCTTCATGTTGCGTGCTCAGGATCAAGCTGACTGACCTCACGTTGACAACCCGATCACGATGCGGATGACGCATTGAGACAAGGGCTGGCTTGGCACGTGTTGTCATAGCAAAACAAACATGGCCACCCAATATGCCGGCATGAATGCAGGAGACAATGTCTTCTGCTTCCTGCAGGCGAATTACGAGGGCAGATCCTTGCGGCATGGGCAGATTGCTGCCAGTTTTCAGCCGTATGATAAAGGGTGTCATAGCTGTTCCAGCCACAGAGTGCGTCACACTCATGTCAGCGCTCAACGGCCAGCAGTGTTCGGCGCAGATGAAAATATACGGTAACAATCAATATTTTGGCGCAGGCCTTTCATGCGCGGTGTCCCTACAAATTCAAGGGCAAGGCGTAATGGCACACATCACCTGCTTCTAACGCGTTGCGGTCCACATATTCGCATCAAACTCTATTCAGGAATGGGATGGGCTTGGCATTGTTGATCAATTTTATATTATATTAAACAAGTATAAACTTGCTGATTGGTGTAGTTTTATTAAATTATTTGTTGTTTCTTACAATAATCACAGCTTATACAATGTTGTGATTTCATAGGGCTTGACTGTCGTGAACAAAGACTGGAAAGTTCGTATAAATATTATCGAAGAGTACGCCCATCATGGCCCCAAAAACTGGTCAAAATGGACGATAGTATAATTGATCTGACAGCTATTCGATAGTTTGAGGGTGTCTTCGTTATGAAGGGGCTTGTCTGTTCGACAACACTTTGTGAACAGTATCGACCGATTATCGGTGTGTTTCTGACCGGAACCAACGCAGTCGATATTTTTGCCGCTTCCGTTGAAGCCATCAAAGCATATGACTTTTTCGTTTATGTTCCATCAATTGACGACAGATCCCGCTCCACATTTCGCCGCCTAGGCGTGCGGTTTTCTACGGAATTGTCCTTCGCTATTTTGAATGCGCCGCAGATGGCTGCGGCTCTGACATTCGGCTGTTTACCGCATCCTGCTCATGAGAGTGTGCTTATATTGACTGCACTGATGCAAGAACTGGGTATTCCAGTTCTTGATGTTCAGCATGGGCTTTTTCAGTGGGGCATCAATTTTACGGATGATAGTCTGGAGCAGGGTTTTTCCAATGCGACCGGGATCAGCATGCCAGTCACCACAGTCGCCGACAAACAGCTTAGATGGCATGGAGAAAATGAAATTGGTTATCCACGCTACAAGCCAAATCGTCCGCCTGCGAAAAACGAAATGATGTCTTCAATCCTGGTGGCAACCAATTCAAACTGGCACATATACGCTGAGGAAGAACGCCAGAATTTGTTATGCCTTTTGAGACAGCTTTTTACCGCTCGGACACATGTAAATTTCATCTGGAAACCGCATCCGGCCGAATTGTCTGGTTTTTCAATGTTACGCCAATTAGTCGATGAAATTAAGGCAGCGCCAGAGACGTATAGTAATGTCGAAATCGTTGGAGAGGCAGATAATAATCTGTATTCGCTGACTGAGTTGGTTGCCAGTTGTCGCGCAGGGATTGCCACAGTCGGAACGTCCATTCTGGATTTTGAAATGCTGGGTAAACCCTGCGCGATTTTTGATTGTTCTGCGGTCGCTGCGCTGAATGCCAGCCTCATACATGGGGATATGTTTCATGATTTGCCCCAGTTACTAAACTGGCTCGATAATCTTGATGAGAATACGAAGCCACCTGTGACCGGCTATTTGCACCCCTTTGATCAGGATTGCCTCATCAGGCACATTGATACAGCGATCGCAGAAAGTCTGCCCAGGCGTATTCCCAGGCAACAGACCTTGCCAATTCTCATGCGATATAAAAAAATGGCTTGTTGATCTCACACTGACTTCAAAACAGGATCTGCTTTGCAGAGAGCAAAATGGCCCTGCATCATGGCGGCGATAGAAGGCATATTGGAAGTACAGACATCGTCAGAATGTAGCCCGGCTTGCTTGTGTTGTCAGTAATGTGCATAGAAATTTTTCAACTTTTGCGAAAGGTAAGACTTCTATTTCTTAAAAAAGTATTCCTCTTAGAGCCCGACTCAAAATTTCATTTTTGCGATACGCCTCGTCATTCGCCTGATTGAGGAGATGAGCATCCAAGCTTGTGAC
>NZ_JBHSEL010000103.1:0-17476 GCF_042653845.1 Daeguia caeni
ATCTGATCCTCCGTAGTTTTTGTAAACATAGAGAATCATAAACTACTGAAATCGCTCAACTTAATTTTCGGTCGGGCTCTTAAGTTATCTCAATTAGTTATTCCCTTTCAATCCTGCTTATATTAAGAATACAATACAATATTTAAGTAGCAAATAGTATATCCGTTCCGTTGGAAACAGAGGACAGCATGGTCACGGCACAGAAAGAATCACCGATTCGCCCAACGACTCCGGAAGCAATCAATCTGGCCAAGACACTTCTCCGCAGTTCCACCCATGGCGCCATCGCCGTTCTGGATGCCCAAAGCCGGCGGCCGCTTGCCAGCCGCGTTGCCGTGGCAACGGATACGGATGGCACGCCGATCATTCTGATTTCGGCCTTGGCCAGCCACACACCGGGCCTGATTGCCAATCCATCCTGTTCCCTGCTTCTCGGTCAGGTCGGGAAAGGTGATCCGCTAGCCCATCCGCGCATAACCCTGCTCTGTCAGGCCAGACAGATTGACCACAGTGCTCCGGAATATGCACGTATTCGCCGACGCTATCTCAACCACAATCCAAAGGCTGAACTTTATGTCGGGCTGGGCGATTTTTCCTTCTTCTGCCTGGAAGTGGAAGGTGCAAGTCTTAATGGCGGTTTCGGCAAGGCCTTCAACCTTGTGCGGGAAGATCTGATCTGTCCGACAGACATCAGCGCACAGGTCGCAGAGCAGGAAGAATCCCTGCTTGCCGAGTATAATGACAAGTACCGCGTGGAACTAAACAATCTGGCCGCACAAATGGCCCCACAGCCCGCCGAAGCGCGCAACTGGAAACTCACCGGCATAGACCCGGACGGCATCAACCTCGTTCAAGGGGACAATCGTTTGCGACTATTCTTTTCTGATTGTGGGAAATCAAACCAAATGGTACTATTCCGGTTATACAATATGATCAATAAATAGGCATGAAACAAATTAGCACTTTATTTGGGACAAATCACACTTTTTTTATCCCACCCGCATACAAGCGAGGACTTTTCAAAGCCCAAATATATCATTAAAGCATAATATGTAGCATCATGCGGTTTGATGCTGTTTCAACTATTAGCAGTCTTACGGGGGTATGACGGCCAATGACCAATCAAGTTTCATTTGTGAATTTAACCGAAAATGTCGATCAGGCAGCTGAATTTTTGTCAGCGCTTGCAAATAACAAGCGCCTTTTAATCTTGTGCAAGCTCTTGAACAACGAAATGTCCGTCGGCGCTCTGGCCAAGGCAATCGACCTCAGTCAATCCGCCTTGTCGCAGCATCTGGCAAAACTGCGTGCGCTTGACCTCGTATCAACGCGGCGTGATGCCCAAACCATCTACTACATGGTTTCTTCGCCTCATATCGAACTGATGCTGTCGACTCTCGCCAGCCTTTATATCAACAAGCCATCGTCTTCGCGTCAGCGTGAATATCACCACACTGTCAGCCGCGCAAACGGATAGCTGACTTGTCAGGTTGCAGTCGCATAATCATGTTCGAAGGCAAACATTTCCGCGACTGCATCCATTTTATATCTGATCCATCCGATTCCAGGCTCGCGCCCTACAGGGATATTCGCGAGAAGGATCTTGTCGGCCGCGAACACCGGTTCATTGCCGAAGGCAAGGTCGTCATCAATGTACTGTTTTCGCAAGCTGCACGCTTTGAGACAGAGTCATTGCTGGTGCTGGAAAATCGGCTGATTGGGCTTGAAGCGCAACTGGCACGGCTGCCTGCATCTGTGCCAGTCTATGTCGTTGCGCAGAATGTCATGGATCAGGTTGCCGGCTTTCATGTCCATCGCGGCATATTGGCCGTGGGGCGACGCAAGCCGCAACCTGACCTGCAAGAGATCATTCGGCATCTGCCGGACCAGGCGCTCGTTACCGTTCTGTGCGGCATATCCAATCATGACAATGTCGGCTCCATTTTCCGCAATGCCGCAGCCTTTGAGGCCGATTGCGTGCTGATGGATGCAACCTGCTGTGACCCGCTCTATCGCAAGGCAATTCGCGTCTCGGTCGGCGCAACACTGAAAGTGCCCTATTATCGCGGCGAGACGATCGACACGCTGATCAGCGCGCTTCAGGATGCCCATTTCAATATTCTGGCGCTAAGCCCATCTGCGCCCGACAGCATTTATGCCATTGAAAAATCCGCCCGTCAGGCCCTGCTGCTTGGCACGGAAGGGGAAGGCCTGCCAAAACGCCTGCTGGAAAGCCTGCGCACCGCGCGTATTCCCATGTCCACAAGCTTTGACAGCCTGAATGTCGCAACAGCCTCCGGCATTGCGCTGTCACGCTTCAGCAGGTTTTCCTGAAACAAAAGGCCCCGGACACCGGGGCCTTCATGCGCAAGACCGGAATGTTTCAGGCCGCCGTCGCCTTTGTCGTGCCGGCCACCAGACGACGCAGCATTTCCTCGGCCTGTGGCTCGCGCTCCGAGCGGGCGATGAAACCACCGCCATAGACGCGGGCCGAATTGCTGTCATCGGAATAAAGGACACAGGCCTGCCCCGGCGCAATGCCGCTTTCACCATCAACCAGCTCAACCCAGGTCTGGCCATCTGCATGGTGCAGCACCGCCGGACGTGGCGGACGCGTCGAGCGCACCTTGGCATAGACTTCCATGCCCGATGCTGGCAGATCGCTGATTGCCCCATCGCCCAGCCAGTTGATGTCGCGCAGGAAAACCTTATGCGTCTGCAAGGCCTCACGCGGACCAACGATCACGCGTGCATTGGCTGCATCAAGATGCACGACATAAAGTGGCTCACCCGTCGCAATGCCAATGCCGCGGCGCTGGCCAACCGTGTAATGCACGATGCCATCGTGACGGCCGAGCACCCGGCCATCAATATGAATGATATCGCCCGGATTGGCAGCTTCCGGCTTCAGCTTGGAAATGATGTCGGAATATTTGCCCTGCGGCACGAAGCAGATGTCCTGGCTGTCCTGCTTGCGGGCGACAGAGAGCCCCATTTCTTCTGCAATCTTGCGCACTTCCGACTTCGGCAGATGGCCGAGCGGAAAACGCAGATAGTCGATCTGCTCCTGCGTCGTGGCAAACAGGAAATAGCTCTGGTCACGATCCGAATCGACCGGACGATAAAGCGCGCGATGGTCGCCATTGGCACGGCTGCGAATATAATGGCCGGTCGCCAGCGCATCCGCACCAAGCTCGCGCGCGGTCTGCAGCAGATCCGCGAATTTCACTGTCTGGTTGCAGGCAACGCAGGGAATGGGCGTTTCGCCGCTGACATAGGAATTGGCGAATGGATCAATCACGGCCTCACGGAAACGCGCTTCATAATCCAGCACATAATGCGGAATGCCGAGGCTTTCCGAAACACGTCGCGCATCCTCGATATCCTGGCCTGCGCAGCACGAGCCGGCGCGATGAACCGCCGCACCATGATCGTAAAGCTGCAGGGTCACCCCGACAACGTCATAGCCTTCGCGTTTGAGAATACCGGCCACGACAGAAGAATCGACGCCACCAGACATTGCGACGACAACACGCGTTTCTTCCGGCTTTCCCGGCAGATCGAGGCTGTTCAGGCTCATGATTATTCCAGCTCCGGGCATCGGCCCTGCTTTTAAAAATCCGAATTGCTGCCTCTATATAAGCCGCATGCGGCATTTTGCCAACATCAAGTCGTGCAACAGGCGATCAAAAATATGCGCCATCGCCTCAACATTAGGCAGCCCTCCCCTGTCCAGGGACTTTCCCGGCCAATTGTTAATGACATTTTATCAAGTATTACCAGAGCGTTACCAGAGGCTTAGCTCTTTTTTAAAGCTCCTTGTTTATGGTCGTGCACGATTAGGTCCTTGAGTGTTGTGTAGAGAGTACAATGACCGATCTGGTAAGACCGCGTATCAAGTATGTTATTGGTCCCGATGGCAGCCCGCTGACCATCGCCGACCTCCCCCCAGCCAATACACGGCGCTGGGTCATCCGCCGCAAGGCCGAAGTCGTCGCCGCTGTTCGCGGTGGATTGCTGAGCCTTGAGGAGGCATGCCAGCGTTATACGTTGACCGTGGAGGAATTCCTGTCCTGGCAATCCTCAATCGACGAGCATGGTCTCGCCGGTCTCAGGACGACCCGGCTGCAGCAATATCGGCATTAATATGGTCTGTCCGGAATGTTTCAGCGAAATGTTCCGCAACAGGCTTTCTCATTGTCAGCGCATGTCAAGTTCAGTGCCCTGACATTGCATGCCGGCATTTCTCCTCGGGAAGCAATGCCTGAATGATGGCTGGATTGGCCTGACAAGAGCACCATGTTTCCCATGAAGATCATGGTGCCCTGACGATCGGCCATTTCCGATCTACGGACCTGACAAGGGAACCGGCCCATGGGACCGATAAGCCCATGTGGCCGGTTTTCATTTGCACAATACCGTGCCCTGCGTCATCATGGACTGGCTGGCCCCTTGGAATCCGTTGGCTGAAATCCGCGGCTGGATTCAGTTACCGGCTTTCGGGGCATGGTGAAAGGAGGGCTCCATGACCGGTACAACGACCATCCAGAAAGACGACAGTTCTGATGGCGGACGTTACATTGCTGCCATTGACGGCGCTGCGGCTGAGATGACCTATACGAAGATCGGCCCGGCCCTGATCTCGATCGACCATACCTATGTGCCTGACCATATGCGCGGGCGTGGACTGGCGCAGGCGCTGGCCAAGAGCGCCGTCATGGATGCCCGCAAGGGCGGCTGGAAAATCATCCCGCGCTGCCGCTTCATGCATGTCCAGGCCAAGGAGCATCCGGACTGGTCGGATGTCGTGGTCTTTCAATAGGGCCGGAAGAACCGGCTTTCTACAGGCAAGGCCGGCCTTGCCGGCGCGGTCTCATGTTTTCTGGTAACCCCGGATACGGCTGGCAAGGCTCTTAAGCCCGCGTCCTGATGCCTTTTCGCTGTTCTTGTCGGTTGCGAGAATTTGTCCGATTGGGGAATCCGGCCCTTCCTGTGCTGCCGTTGCCGCAACCATGCGGGCGGCAAGATCGGCCATTGCCTCCCGCAACACGGCATTCTGTTCGGCCCTCACCGCATCGCTTGAGCCTGTGCGCCGTACCTGACGCTCAAGCTTTTCCTCCGCATCCGACAATTGCGCAATCAGTCGTTCCAGCTTTTCCTCCAGCTCGTCATTCCTGCGCTTTTCGTTCTTGAGCTCCGTCTGGGCGCGGGTCAGCTGCGTCGACAGCTCATTATATCGGTTCGTCGCATCCTTGCGCTCACGGTGCATATCGGCAATCTCACGGTTCAGTTTGGTCTGGCTGGTTTCATAGCCGCTTATTTCGTCACGTAAAGTCTCGGCAAGCTGCTCAAGCGCATGGACATGCGCCCGCAACCGTTCAACATCGGCCTGCAGAATGGCCGACTGTTCCAGCGCCGCATTGCGCTCGACTTCCATGGCATCGCGCTGTTGCTGCATCTGATCACGCTCATTGCAGCTCTTGTCCCGTTCGGCTTCGACAACGGGAATCTGTTTGAGCGCTTCATATTGACGCCCGATGACCACCGCCTGCTCCGCCCTGCTCGCAATCAGTTGCTGGATCTTCTGTTCCAGACGGGCAATGGTTACGGCATATTCCGCGCGCAGCCCATCCCTGTCGGCACGGATTTCCGCAAGCGTCATCGGCAATCCCACCTGTATCTGACGTTTGGCCAATGTCATGGCGCGCCGCCAGACCGTCGGCCCCAGCAGAACAACGAAGAACACCGTCACAAGCACACCAAGCAGAAAGAACAATGCAGACTGGATCACGGGGAAACACACGCTTTCTGTGAACGTTTAATCATAGAAACACGGCTGGATGAAAATCGCCATAGCCAGCTTGCAGACGCCATCATGAAAATGGGCCCGATCATGATCTGCATGATCGGGCCCTGTTTCCAAGCAGGCATATCTGTCAGAACGGATTCCAGGTCGGCGATGCGGACAATTTGAGATAGCCGATATTCACACCCAGACGCGCACCGACTCCGGTGCGGATCGGCACCAGCACGATATTGCCGCGCTTCAGGACATTAAAGCCTACCCCTGCAATCAGATAGGCCGAACCGGCAACGCCAGCATAACGCCCGAAGACATTCTGCACATCGTCCAGATTATAGACCAGCATCATCACCCGTGAGCCGCCGCCGCCAAAATCCCAGCCCAGCGATGGCCCCTGCCAGAAGGTCTTATGATCACCGGCATTCTTGGTATAGAGCATGCCTTCACCATAGGTCAGGCCGCCGATGAAGGCACCCGAACCCTCCTCGCCCAGAATATAGCCATTCGGCAGACCAAAACTCTGGAAGGCTTTTTCAACCGCCGCTGCCAGCCCGCTGGAGGCAGAGCCAAAGAAATTATGGCCGGCCTGGACGATTTCATCCGCCGTATAGCCACTATTGGCCCGCGCTGACGATGTCAGTGCGCCAAGGGCAACAAACAGCATCACCATCAGCGCCACTGCAATGGACACCGGGCGAATATTTGAGTGGGACAGGGATGGTAAGGCCATAAATCAATCCTTCTGGCTATCCGCTTCTCTGTCTGACGCTCCCGTTCAGCCTGACGGCGAGTTCAGGACGTTTCCGTCGAATCGTGGTCATTAAACGCAAATTTATTGTCTAAATCTTTAACGGCACAATTACGACACGGGCCGCATTGTCGTCTGGCATGGTTAATGGCTTGTTATTGCGACACTCCGAATGCCCGTGTATCCAGTTCAGGAAACAACCGGGATGATTCGCCCGCCATTACCCGGCGTGAGGCGATCGCCTGGCGCAGAGTTGAATCAATCATGAACAGCCCGACTGACTGTAATGGTCAGGCGGCTTCACCATCCGCGCTTCGGAGAGAACAACATGCCATTGTCCGTCAACCTATCTGCGCTGGATCTGGGAGCGCTTTTGTGCAGCCGGATCTGCCACGACATCATTTCTCCAGTTGGTGCCATCAACAATGGCCTGGAACTGCTGGAAGAAGGTGGCGCAGATGAAGATGCAATGGAGCTGATCAAGGCAAGCGCGCGCAATGCCTCTGCCCGCCTGCAATTTGCGCGCATTGCCTTTGGCGCTGCCGGATCGGCGGGTGTCCAGATCGACACGGGCGACGCGCAGAATGTCGCCAACGAATATTTCAGAAACGAAAAGCCGGAACTGATCTGGGAAGGCGCGCGCGTTCTGCTGCCAAAGAACAAGGTCAAGCTGCTGCTCAACCTGATCCTGATCGGCAATCAGGCCATTCCGCGCGGCGGCACGCTCAATGTTCTGCTGGAAGGCGGCGATACGGAACCGCGTTTCTCGGTCACCGCCCGCGGCCGCATGTTGCGCGTGCCGCCCAAATTCCAGGAACTGCACGCCGGCAAGACCCCTGAGGATCCGATCGACGCCCATTCGGTGCAGCCCTATTACACACTGCTTCTTGCCGAGGAAGCCGGCATGAAAATCACCATCGACGTCACGGACGAAGCCATCACCTTCACGGCGGAACAGAACGGCTGACAAAGGGCATTGCCGGCAGTTTTCCGGGCAATCCGGACTTTCACGAAACCCTGGATTGCCCAATTGTCTTTGCGCCGTTGCGGACGGGCAACCGCTTCCGCCTTTATCGCAACCGCTTCCGACGAAATGCCTTTTTCACCCAACGGCAATCCTGCAATGACAGCAAAAGAAAAGCCCCTCATCCTTGCGGATTTGGGGCTTTTGTAGGCATCGCCTGTGCGATGGCTCATGCGCTTTCGCGCAGTTCCTCATTTGGTTCGCGCAGCACATAGCCGCGGCCCCAGACGGTTTCGATATAATTGACGCCGCCGGAGACCAGATCGAGCTTCTTGCGCAGCTTGCAGATGAACACATCGATGATCTTGAGCTCTGGCTCGTCCATGCCGCCATAAAGATGGTTGAGGAACATTTCCTTGGTCAGCGTCGTGCCCTTTCGCAGGCTCAACAGCTCCAGCATCTGATATTCCTTGCCGGTCAGATGCACACGCTGGCCTGCGATCTCAACCGTCTTGGCATCGAGATTGACAACGAGCTCACCCGTGGTGATGATCGACTGCGCATGGCCCTTGGAACGGCGAACGATCGCATGAATGCGTGCGATCAGCTCATCCTTGTGGAAAGGCTTGGTCATATAGTCGTCGGCGCCAAAGCCAAGACCACGCACCTTGTCTTCAATGCCAGCCATGCCCGACAGGATCAGAATTGGCGTCTTGACCTTTGACAAGCGCAGCGTGCGCAGCACTTCATAACCGGACATATCCGGCAGGTTCAGGTCCAGCAGGATGATGTCATAGTCATACAGCTTGCCGAGATCGATGCCTTCTTCACCCAGATCGGTCGTATAGACATTGAAACTCTCAGTCTTGAGCATCAATTCGATGCTTTGTGCAATTGCACTGTCATCTTCAATCAAAAGGACGCGCATCTCTTATCCCCTTTCCGCGGCTGACCAGAAATCCCTCAAGGCAGCACACGGAACTGTCGTTGCCTTTATGTGAAGGTGCCACCGAATGGTTAACAAAATATGATTCTGGTTGGCAAGCACAATTCTGCCTCATTTAAAAAATTCTAATATCTATCTGTTTTTGATAGATATTAAGCTCCGACAAACCGCCAATCGGTACTTTAAGAAATTACCGTAAGTGATTCATTCGACTCTAGCTTTCACCTGTTGCCGAAAAACCACATGGGATTTACCGAGCCTTAAGTCCTAACGCGTATGATTAACCTTGCCGGTAAAGGAATGGTTACCAGGGACCCGAATTCTTAACTTTCTGTTTCGTTTTCTGGGGATTTCCCGGCGGCTGCGGCGGCAGCGATTCAGGTAAGAGAATCAAAACGCAAGGTTCTTACGGCGCGTCGCAACAAATGAGAGGTGCGCGACGGGCCTGTTAATGAAATGAGGGGGAGAACGCCCCAACGGGTAAAGTGCTTGGCTGGTGTTCAAGGAGTAATGCGTATGAAGCCACGTGAAAGCCTTGTCAGGCTGAAAATGTTCCAGGTGAAGGAAAAGCGTCGTCAGCTTGGCCAACTTGATCTTATGATTGGCGAATTCGAGCGCATGGCCAGCGAGCTGGATGCACAGATTCAGTCAGAAGAAGCCAAGGCGGGCATAACCGACCAAAATCATTTTGCCTATCCTACCTTCGCCAAGGCAGCACGCCAGCGTCGTGACAATCTCTATGTCTCGATTCGCGATCTGATGGCGCAGAAGGAAACGGCCGAAAATGAACTGCGCATCGCCGAAGCCGAGCTTGCCAAGGCAGAGGCGCTGGAAACGCGCGACAATGGCAGATCTGCCCGCGAATCCGCCGACAGCCTTGCCATGCAGCGCCGCGCCATGATCGGCTGAACGGACTTCCGACAGACAGATACAGGGCGGCATTTCCCACGGGATGCCGCCTTTTTCATGAAACCGTTCACCTGCCAGCGCGGCCTTCCCTCTGCCTCCGGCACGATCCCGAGAAACCAATGTTCAGATCTGCAATCGCCGCCTACAGCCTCGTCAAGGCCCCCAGAGCCCTGCAATGGCTGCTGCTATTGCTGGTCTCGGCCCTGTTCATTCTGCTGGGATTTGCCAGTGAACTTCCGGCTGCAGCCCTTCTTGGCGCCATGTTTGGTGCAATTTTCATTGCTGCCGGCCAAGCCACTGTCCGGGTACATCGCTCGCTTGCGCTCGTCACACAGGCTGTGGTCGGCGTATTTATTGCCCGCGCCATCACGGTCGAATTCTTCCTCAGCATGGGGCGCCATCTGCCGGTCATTGCCGTGTCCATAGCCTTCGTGCTTCTGGCCAGCATGGTGATGGGCTATATCCTGGCGCTGATGAAGGTCTTTCCCGGCACATCGGCGATCTGGGGCGCTGCCCCTGGCGCGGCAACGGCCATGACGCTGCTTGCCGAAGACCATGGCGCAGATGCCCGCCTCGTCGCCTTCATGCAATATGTCCGCGTCGTCATGGTGACAACTGTCGCCACTCTGGTCTTCCGCCTGACCCATGGTGCCGACACCATGACAGCCCCGGATGTGATCTGGTTTCCCGCAATCAACTGGCCGAGCTTTGGCCCCACCCTGCTCCTGATCCTTGGCGGCACGATCCTGGGCGTCATCTCCCGCATCCCATCCGGCGTTCTGGTCATCCCGCTCATACTGGGGGCCTTGTTGCAGGACTTCGGACTGGTGACCATTGATCTTCCGCCCTGGCTGCTCGTGGCAAGCTTTGTACTGATCGGTTGGCGCATCGGCCTTGGCTTTTCGCGCCCCATACTTCTGCACACGGCCCGCCGTTTTCCAGCCGTGTTTTTCTCAACCCTGATCCTGATTGCTGTCTGCGGCCTGTTCGGTCTGGCGCTCGGCCATCTGCTCGGCATCGACCCGCTGACAGCCTATCTTGCCACCAGCCCCGGTGGGGCGGATACGGTTGCCATCATCGCCGCATCAAGCGATGTCGATCTGCCCTTCATCGTGGCAATGCAGACAAGCCGCTTTTTTGTCATCCTGCTGATCGGGCCGGCCGTTGCCCGCGCAGTCGTGCGGCTTTTGGCCAGACGCAGTCAATGAAAACCCGGCTTTCGCCGGGTTTCTGCAACGGTTTCTGGCTTATTTCCCGTGGAAGGAACGGATGGCCTTGATGATCTTGTCCTGATCCGCTTCCGACAGATAAGGGTGCATCGGCAGGCTCAGGATACGCGATGGCAGCGCCTCGCATACCGGCAGGCCACCCGGCGCAACCGGATAATGCCTGTAAGCCGTCTGCTGATGCAATGGCTTCACATAATAGATCACCGACGGCACGCCTTCGCTTTGCAGATGCGCCTTCAGGCCATCGCGATTCTCACTCTGGATCGAGTACTGTGCCCATGCCGAACGATGACCGGCCGGCAGTTCCGGCACCTTCACCACATCGCGCAAGCCCTCATTATAGCGCTTGGCGATGCGGTCACGCGCGATCATTTCATCTTCGAGAATGGCCAGCTTTTCCAGGAGAATAGCCGCCTGGATCGTATCAAGGCGCGAATTGATGCCAATGCGGACATTGTCATATTGCGTTTCGCCCTTGCCATGGAACAGAACTGAGCGCAGCGTTTCAGCCAGTTCCGCATCATTGGTGAACATTGCACCGCCATCGCCATAACAGCCAAGCGGTTTGGCCGGATAGAAGCTGGTGGCCCCCACATGGGCAAAGGCGCCGCACATGGTGTTATCACGCTTGCCGCCAATCGACTGGGCAGCATCCTCGATCACAAACAGACCTTCACGTTCGGCAATAGCGTTCACACGCGTGAAATCAGCAGCAAGGCCGAACAGATCAACCGGAATGATCGCCTTTGGCTCCAGCCGGCCTTCCTTGCGGATGGCGGCAATGGCTTCCTCAAGCTGATCCACATTGATGTTGTAGGTGTCGGGATCAACGTCGACGAAAACTGGCTCTGCCCCCACCAGCGCCACGACTTCCGCCGTCGCAGCAAAGGTAAAGGACGGCACAAACACGGCATGTCCCGGGCCGATGCCGCGTGCCATCAACGGCATCTGCAGGGCATCCGTACCATTGGCGCAGGCGATGACATGTTCAACACCCAGATATTCGCCAAGGCGCTTTTCAAACTCGGCCACTTCGGGGCCCAGAATATATCGGCCTTCCGCAACGACCTTGGAAATAGCTGCATTGAGGCGGTCTTCTATACGCGCGCGTTGCGCTCCAAGATCGATAAATTGCATATCTGGCTCCACTTCCTGCAATCCGCACGCTCCCGCGCGAATCCTTGCCCCATAAATATTCGCAACTTGCCTTTCCCGCCACCTGCGAATTGTTCAAAGTTTTGCGAATATTGTAACACCACTTGACGACGCTCCACCTCGCCAAGCCAGATCAATCCTGCCTTGGATGCCGCACGGTTCCGGCCGTCAGAATGCGCAAGACGCTGATGGCTTCCCTGCCATTGGTACGCGGCTGCTCACGTGTTTCGATACAGTGCAGGAAATGCTGCAATTCGCGCGTCAGCGGCATGGCCTCTTCAACGGCGATATATTCCGGTTCGGCGGACTTGAAATCCCAATGGTTGCCCTCGCGCCAGACTTCATGGCGATAAAGCGCAAGCTTCCTGCCCCACGGCTCCATGTCATCAAACACCGCCATACCCTTCGAGCCAACAACGCTGAAACGGCGCTCACGATAGGGATTAAGGCGTGAGGCAAACAGATGCCCCTTGATGCCGCCCGGAAATTCAAGGTGCAGATGAGCAAAATCGCTCAAATGGTCAAGCAATGCTGCACCCTCGCCGCGAATGACGGAAGGCTCCTCGCCCGTCACGGCCAGAATCATCGACAGATCATGCGGCGCCAGATCCCACAGCGCATCATTTTCGGTGTGGAACTTGCCAAGTCCGACGCGGTGCGAATGGACATAGCCAATCTTGCCAAGTGCACCGGCCTGAACCAGTTCAAGCAGCTTTTCAAAGGCCGGATGGAAACGCAGCACATGGCCTACCATGAACACGCGGCCATTGGCACGCGCGGCTTCCACTTCTGATTCGGCATCGGCGACTTCGAGCGCGATCGGCTTTTCGACCAGCACATCCTTGCCATTCTGTACAGCAAGTGTCGCATAATGCGCATGAAACTGTGCCGGCAGCGCCAGAACGATGCCGTCAATGTCCGGACGGGTGAACAATTCCTCCACAGGAACAGCCGGAACACCGAACTGGGAGGCGAATCGCCCAGCATTATCCGGATTTGCATCCGAAACGGCCTGAAGCGCGCCAAGCGCATTCAGGGTACGAATATGGTTGCCGCCCCAATAGCCACAACCCAAAACCGCAATACGAGGTGCCATGAAACCGTGCCTTTTCTGATGCAGAGTTCCTTAATCGTGCAAATCAACGAAAACAAGACGAAAGCTGTTCAGACACGCTTGACAGGGTTTAATTCCCCCAATATACCGCCGCTATTCCTTTCAGGAAACGCGGTTGGCAAAACAGCCCGAAGCGGTTCAATCCTGAACGCGACGCGTGGCGGAGTAGCTCAGTAGGTTAGAGCAGAGGAATCATAATCCTTGTGTCGGGGGTTCGAATCCCTCCTCCGCTACCAGAAATTTCCCTTAAAATTCAGATACTTAGATGCCAGATCAGGCAGTCGGACGAGTGATTTTTTGATCTGGTTCACGGCTCGCACCAGTCTGACACCAGTTTTCCAGAGATTAGATCCAGACTGGGTTTGTCAACAGATGTGGTTCTTGCCCCACACCGATCACCGTTGGATACGCCGTTGGAGCACGGGATCGAAATCGAGTCGGACCGCGATTGACGCGGCCTACGTAGCAAACTGGAGACGGTCAGCATTATCTCGAAGCTCCATCGACTGACTAACCGACTGGGAAGCCAGTCAGCATGTGGCCTTGATTCCAAGCCAACGATCTGCGGCAGAAGGAGCTGGCGTTGAGATCAGGACCTTGCTCAATGCAGTCTGATCCCCAAGCCGGATCTGCAGGCGTCGAGCGAACGACCTACACCAAGAGCTGATGGGCCAGTGCCCCCCCATCTCTTCCTGCATGATCCACAACATTACAAGGAGCCGCTGCACCCATCACAGTGGGCTGACCACCAGCCTCCAGCAAGGTCGTTGACTTACGGACAAATGTTCTCACTTTGTTCCACATGATCAATCGACTCGCTCCCGGTTATGGCTACCCGCTCTCAAGGATGGTGGAACATCGCCTGCTCCTGCGGGTGCAGTGCCATTCGTGCCGGAGGGTGAGCTACTACAGGCCGGAGGACGTGATCCAGCTTTTTGGTGACGTGGACGTGAACAGCCTGCAACGTCGCATCAAATGCGAGGGGTGTCGCAGTAACAATTTTCTTCACATTGAGACCTTCCAGCCTGCAGGGTCGGACCTCTCGGGGATCAGGGTGAGAAGGCTGGTGGGGATCAAGCTACTCGGGTGCCAATCTGGAAGGAGGATTGAGCAAGTAATCTTTTCCGCTCCTTTCTCTTGCTCGTCATCGTGGCCGCCCTTCAATGCACTTGCTCCAAGCTCATCAAATTTGCGCCGGTGGCTCACAGCGCTCAAGATAATCTCAAGTTTGCAACAGTTTGGGAGACACGATGGCAGGCAGACGGGAAAGCGAAAGACTGCGTAGGCAAAGGGAGCGGCAGAGCGAATACAGAAAGAAGATGAAGGCAGAGCGACGTCCCAGCCGGGACGATATTGCGCGCGTTCTCTTGCATGCAGCGATCACGCAGGCTTGGAGGTGGAAGTACGAGAAGCGCGAAAGGATGCTGGCCTGGGTCGTGAACACGATCCTAGAGGGGCTGATTGCCCAGGGCTTTGATTCCAAAGCAAGTGCTGAGGCCATCGAAGATCTGATCGACAAGTACACCAGGAACCGATGGGAATTCAGGCGGAAGATCCACCTGCTGTCGCCTGCGGCTGGAGATTCGGAAACATCGGCTGGCACAGCCAGTGAGCCTCAGGATTGAGCGCCCGTGCTGACTTGACGGGCGAACAGAGGTTAGCCGCGGAGTGTTCCGCAGTGGGTAACTCCTTCCAGGGATGGGGCGACGGGGAAAGGCTTCTGATGAGCCTCATTGCAATGCCAAAACAAGCTTCCTGTGGATAACTTTCACCGCGCTTCAGTCTCTTTCGGAGAGCGCCGAACGCTCAAAACCCCTGCCGGCACTGGCTCTCGAGCATTTCCAGGTTCAGGATCAAAAAAAACCGGCAACATCCAGGACTTAGCAGAATTGGCTCAACCCTCTTGCCGGGCCGAAAAGTACCGGCAATACTCCTCACAGTCTCTGAGGAGGCGTCTCCACCATGGCGCTGCAACGCCACGATGGAGACTGACTCAGCCCTTCCGTAACAAGGAGCCAAGCTATGTCTGCTGATACCCGGTTTCTTCCATCATTTGAAGCCTCCCGGCGAGCTTGTGACACCCGCTTGTCACGACGGCGTACATAGCAGCGGCTCCACCCTGCGTTCGCCTGGTCGTCAAGACCGTCAGGCGAGCTCCCGACATCTCTCAACCTGAAACCTGACCAGCGTGGCCATGCCTTCGCGCGCGAGGATGGCGTGTGCGCGCGTCAATATTCTTACGAAAGGACACTCGACATGGGTGTGATTGCACGTGACGGCGTTTTCGACGCGGAGTGGATGGCCGAGCAGATTAATGCGCTGCGATCTCTCCTGCACGACCTCGAGCGGCTGCAGCGCGGCGAGCAGCCGGACAAGTCAGAGCTGGAGGATGCGCCATTGATCGCCAATTGGCGTTTCGGCTACCGCAAGGCGGTTTGTCTCGAGGGGACGATGCATGGCCATCCCATCCTCGGCAGCATTGTACCGGGAGGGATTACCTCCGAGCTCTGGTACATCGACCTCAAGCTCGGCTTTGCCCGCACCTATTCGCGCTTCTATCGCCTGGGCAAACCCGCGGGCCCCATTCCCGACGACATCGACTGAGTGCCGAACAGGATAGCTCCGCTACCGGACTGAACACTCGCCATCGATGACCGGCAGGGGCGGGTCCAATCGCACTCTCTCTCTGGAGGTTTGACCAGCCTGGTTCCCAATTCATGAAGGATGAACAGCAATGCTTTGCTCATGCATGCCTGAAGAGAAACAGCATGATGACGCCGCACTTGAGACTTTGCTTGACACGTTCCTCAAGGAGGAAATCGACCGGGTGCGCGCTTCACTTGCCACACGTGATCCCTTCCTGGACAGGTTCTTTTCAATAGTCTCTGTCGGTCAGTCGGCGCTGGACGGGAAAGACAATCTGTTCAATCGCGTCTTTCCGGCACTCTTGCGGACCGCAGACCTGACAGTCGTGGAGTCCGACAAGAACGGACCTTGTATTTTCAGCTCGGCTCTCGAGCACGTAAGACGTGGAAGCTGGGAAAACCTGCCCCGCCTGCCTTCTGGAGACGAACAGAAACCGGTCGGGACCTACGGCCGTCCTGTCTGGGTGGAGTTTGACGCGATGGCGCAGCGAATTCTCTTCGTCGACCACGTCTGGGACACGAGTTCCGCTTCATTCGCAGAACGGCGCTGCCGGTTCATGGCTGCCACATTGTCCGCCGTGGACAGGCTTTCCCAGAACCAAGGCTTCTTCCTTGGCCACGCACGGCTGTCGGAATGGCGATCATCGACTGTTCGGACAGAGCGTCAGACCCCATGCAAGGCGTCTATCGTGTGAGCGAGATCGATCAGATCATTGGTACCACCGGGATAGGCCGGTCACTAAACGACGTGCTATGCCGGTTCCAGGACATGGTGCGGGAGGAGCTTGAAAAGGCTGCAGCGGAGACTCAGTCTGAAGCAGAGGCAGAAACAGGATTCTAGCTGGATTTTCCCCTCAGACTGTACGATCCGGAGGATGAGTAGCCAGCACGATCAATGGCGGCAGCCGATGCTTCGACCGGCAGCAACGAATGGAACCACCCCAAGGCATGCCGGCAAGTTCAAAATTTTCGATTCAGGTGCAAACGGCGTTTGAAGAAGTAATGGGGGGAATAGAAGACGAGAGAGACAACGACGTTTACACAGGCGACAAGTTTCTTGCCCCAAGGACCACCTATCTTCCCCACTCTTGGAAACAAGAGCGCCATCCTGCGACCTCAATACCGGAGAGCTGCAGTCTCGATCAACCTGGTCGGGCGTACGCCTCACTGAGCGTTCTCCGAGTAGAGGGCGAAACTCATGGTTCATGTGCCTGGAGCCCATGGCGCGGCTCCCACTGGCACCGGCCCTCGGCGGATGGCCCGGATCACAAGAAGGCTACCTCCTCGCTCCCTGCCCCACCCTCCAAACGCCGTTTCCTCCTGAATCGTTTTTCTCGAAACCTGAAACGATTATCCAGACATCTGAATCGGAAATATCCAGTTCTGAATCGGATTACCGAAAATTATTTCAAATCGAGAAGTTGCCGGAAAATCAGAACGGCGTGCACACAAGTCAAATCAAGGTACCGGTGTCTGACTTCAGCACGTATGGGACAAATTTGAGCATTTGATTAACGGAGGATTTCTGGTTCATTTTATCCATTGGGAGCTTGAGATGACACAGAAGCCCGGAACCTCCAAAGCCTCTGCTGATAAGCTGATCAAAAACATTCGCCGCAAGACCCGGCAGAATTATTCCGCCGAGGAGAAAATCCGCATTGTTTTAGCTGGACTACGCGGAGAAGAAAGTATTTCCGCGTTATGCCGTCGCGAAGGTATAGCCGAAAGCCTTTATTACAGTTGGTCCAAAGAGTTCCTCGAGGCTGGGAAACGGCGACTATCCGGTGACACGACCCGTCAAGCAACTTCGCTGGAAGTGAAGGATCTGCGCGCTGAAACCTTGGCTTTAAAAGAATGCGTTGCTGATCTTACACTTGAAATCGGATGGTGACGGAGCATGAAGCCGAACATCCCTCCCGCTGGGCGGCGGTATCATCGATAGCGGCCAAGATCGGCTGTTCAG
>NZ_JBHSEL010000104.1:0-20373 GCF_042653845.1 Daeguia caeni
ATCTGATCCTCCGTAGTTTTTGTAAACATAGAGAATCATAAACTACTGAAATCGCTCAACTTAATTTTCGGTCGGGCTCTTAATGTCATCAACGACTCAGTCAAACAGCGGTGTTATACTTATTTCCCGCATTTTTCTTTCGATTCTTTTCATTCTTGCAGGCTTCAACAAGCTCATCGCCATTTCCGGCACGGCGCAATATTTTGCCTCGCTTGGCCTTCCCCTACCAACCGTGACGGCCATTTTTGTTGGCCTGCTTGAATTTCTCGGTGGCCTTGCCATTCTGATTGGCTTTCAGACCCGCATTGCCGCACTTGCCCTTGGCATCTTCACCATTGGCGCCATTCTGGTGGCCCATCTCGATTTCTCGCAAGGCATGCAGGCTCTGATGGCACAGAAGAATCTGGCTATTGCCGGTGGCTTGTTCCTTCTGTCGATCCTTGGTGCAGGTCGGCTCTCAATTGACGCAAAACGCAACTGATTGCATCTGCGCTTCTCAATTTAAAAGCCGCGCTCACAAGGCGCGGCTTTTTTCAAGAAATCCAGAATGCTGGATTATTTTTCAAGACTTGCCCGGATCCGGTCAGCCACTTCGGCCACTTTCGGGTTGCCATGGCTGCGACGCGCCGAGACAAGACAGGCCTGCGAACGCAGGATGATACCGTCTTCGAGCACTTTCAAGTGATTGGCGCGCAATGTCGAGCCGGTCGAGGTGATATCGACGATCATATCGGCAGAACCTGCTGCCGGCGCGCCTTCCGTGGCGCCAAGGCTTTCGACAATACGATAGACCTGAATGCCGTGCTTCTGTGAAAAGAACTGCTGCGTCAGCCGCCAGTATTTGGTGGCAATGCGCAGACGCCGGCCATGACGCTGACGAAAATCGGCAGCAACATCATCCAGATCTGCCATGGTACTGACATCGTGCCAGACTTCCGGCACGGCGACGATCACATCGGCATGGCCAAAGCCAAGCTCTGCTTCGATTGCCACGCGCTCATCGGCATGCGCCAGCGTTTCGCGCACAAGATCTTCACCCGTCACGCCCAGATCAACGCTGCCATAGCCAAGCTCGCGCGCAATTTCCGAGGCCGACAGGAACAGAATGTCGAGATCGTCATCGCCCTCGACACGGGCACGGTAATTGCGATCATCGTCCGGCAACACGACCTTGTAGCCAGCCCCAGCCAGAATCTGCAGCGTCTGCTCTTTCAACCGTCCCTTGGAGGGCAGCGCCAGCGTCACGCTCATGATTGTTCTCCTGCAACAAGCTGAAGCCGGTCAAGCCAGACCGAGAAGCCCACACCCGGAATGGCTTCCGCCGCCCCCAGCATGGTCAACAGGCTGTCATAGCGACCGCCACCGGCAAGCACATTGACTTTCGTGCCATCCGAATGACGAATTTCATAAACAAGGCCGGTATAATAATCGAGCGGACGACCGAAGGAGGCATCATAGATGATGGTTTCGGGATCAATGCCCGCAGCCGCGATCGCAGCCGTGCGTGCTTCGAATTTCTGCAAGGCCGCATCAAGATCAAGCTGATTGCTGGTGGCAAGCCTGCGCAAGGTTTCCGCCGCCTGTGACAAAGGCACCCGAATGGCCAGAAAAGCCTTCAACAGTTCCAGTGCCGTAGTTGAGAATCTTGCCGAAGACAGGCTTTCCTTCTCGATCAGGCGACGGGCGATTTCCTCCGGCGTGCGACCCGCGCCCGGCGAAATGCCCGCCTCGCGCATTTCAGCTTCAAGCAGCCTTGCCAGGCCATGTTCATCACCGGCGGCAACCAGCTCTGCCAGAGGCTGTGGCAGCGAATTGCGCCGCTGGCCACTGGTGAGTTCCGCAAGGGCAGCCTGCATGGTCTTGGCATCACCAAAGGCACGCAGAAGCTTCTTGCGCCAACCCTGCGGCAGGCCAAGTGCCTTCAGCATGCCGGCAAAGACCGACTGATCACCCAGCACGAATTCAAGCCTTGCCTGAGGCGCGACCGACTTTATCAGCGCCAGCGCATCGGCCAGAGAACGCGCATCAGCCTTTGCCTCGTCGCTTTCGCCCAGATCCTCAATGCCTGCCTGCAAAAACTCTGCCATGCCATCACGACGCTGGCGGAAGACCTCGCCGAGATAGGCATAACGCTTTGGCGTTGCGGCATTAAGCGCAATATGGTTACGGCAGACCGGAATGGTGAATTCCGGTCGTAGACAAAGACTGTCGCCATTTTCATTTTCAGTGAGGAAAATGCGACGACGCAGATCCTCGCCCGCCATATCCAGAAATGGATCGGCAGGTTGGATAAGCGGTATATCGACCATTTCCGCATCGCGCGTGGTGAGCGCCGCACGCAATGTCTCAATGATCGGCGATGTGCGTGTTCCAGCCATCGTCATGATCACTTTGCGATCTCGGCGCGGTCACGCGCCTGGCTTGCCAGAATGTCACGCACGGCTTCAACCATATGCTCTTCCTTGACCGTAATCTGGGCCGGACGGCTTTCGCGCCATGTGACATTGTCGGTGATTTCGGCCGAAAGGCGCTTGCCCTCGATCAGATCCTTGATCTGCACCTCGCCAGCCTCGCGTTCCTGCGAACCCTGAATGACCACACAAGGCGCGGCACGACGGTCGGCATATTTCATCTGTGCCTTCATGCCAGAACCGCCGACATACATTTCTGCACGGATCCCGGCCTGACGCAGATCGGAAACCATCTTCTGATAACGGCCGAGACTTTCCGTATCCTTGTCCATGACCAGAACCACAACGGGACCGACCACATCCGAAACGTCCAGCTTGCCGAGGTTTTTCAGCGCCGTCATCAGGCGCGAAACACCGATCGAAAAGCCCACAGCCGGAACCGGCTCGCCACGGAAGCGTGAGACAAGGCCATCATAACGGCCGCCGCCGCCAACCGAGCCGAATACGACCTTCTGGCCATCCTCATTGGTGACATCGAACAGGAGTTCGGCTTCGAAAACCGGACCGGTATAATATTCCAGACCACGCACGACCGACGGATCGATCCTGACGCGGCCTTCATAACCACCGGCGGCAAACAGCGCCTGCATTTCAGCCAGTTCGTTGACTCCTTCCTCGCCCTTGGCATTGCCGGCAACGACCGCACGCAGATTGGCAATGGTCGATGCGCCGTCCGTGCCCGCGGCAGCGGTGAAGGCCAGCACTTTTTCAATCGCCTCTTGCGGCAATTCTGCACCCTTGGTGAAGTCACCGCTTTCATCAAGACGGCCCTTGCCAAGCAGAAGCCGCACCCCTTCAGGGCCGAACTTGTCGAGCTTGTCGATGGCACGCAGCACCGTCAGCCGCTTGGCGGCATTGCCCTCGCCTTCAAGGCCGATGGCATCGAGCACGCCATCCAGCACCTTGCGATTATTGACGCGGATGGCATAGTCACCGCGCCTGATGCCAAGGCGCTCCAGCGTATCGGCCATCATCATGCACATTTCGGCATCAGCCGAAACGCCCGGCGCTCCGACCGTATCGGCATCAAACTGCATGAACTGACGAAAACGCCCCGGCCCCGGTTTTTCATTACGGAACACCCAGCCATTGCGATAGCTGCGATAAGGCTTTGGCAGCGTTTCATAATTCTCTGCAACATAACGCGCCAGAGGCGCCGTCAGGTCATAGCGCAGCGACAGCCACTGCTCGTCATCATCCTGAAACGAGAAAACGCCTTCATTCGGGCGATCCTGATCCGGAAGGAACTTTCCGAGCGCATCGGTATATTCCACCAGCGGCGTTTCCACCGGTTCGAAACCGTAAAGATCATAAACCTGACGGATCGTCGCCATCATTTTTTCTGCGGCGCGCAGATCGTCCGGAGTCCGGTCAACAAACCCGCGCGGCAACCGCGCTTTCATCTTGTCCGCTTTATCGGCCATTTTCCTGCCTGATCGCTGAATTTGTTCAAAAGAGAACCGGAACTGTCCGGCAAAACCATTGCGGGTTTCCTACTCCATGAAATCCAGTGCGGCAAGTGCAGGATGATGCTTCATTGTGCGGCAAGCGCAGCCGCAACGCTGGCCATAAGGCCAGCACTGGTGCGATTGGCGATGCGCATGGCGCGTGGATTGCGCAACAGACGCCGAGCCTGTGCTGCCAGAACAATCCAGCCGCCATAGACCGGGGCCAGAATCAGGAACATCAACGTGAGCATTTCCAGCCAGTCGATGATGGTAATTTCAGAAATGTCGATGTTCGTCGGCAGAACGGCCAGATAGAACACCATGATCTTCGGATTGCCCAGTGTCACTGCAAGCGCACTCATGAACAGCTTGCCGGCTTCCTTGTCTCTGGTGAGCGGACGATCCCCCTCATGGTGTTCGACAGGCGACATCCACATTTTCCAGGCCAGAAAGACGAGATAAAGGATGCCAGCCCATTTGAGTATCAGGAATGCTGTATAAAACATATTGGCAATGGCCGCGACACCAAAGACTGCAAGCGTCAGCCAGAAAGCATCGCCAATCCATAAGCCAAGCACGAAAGACCACACCCCTCTACACCCGCAAATCAGAACACGTGCAACCAACGCGCCTATGTTTGGCCCCGGCAATGCAGCAACGACAAACAAAACACCTGCAAAGGTGAGGAGTGATGCAGTGTCCATGACTGTCCCCCTTTCGGGCAGGACAGTTGTTACAAATGCGCCATTGAGCGTCTAGTGCAAATATTAGCTAGGCCGAATGAATGCTTGACGAAGAATTTCAATATGTTGCCGGCAATAACAGCCTTCAATATGGTCGTTGACCTGCCCCATGGCCTGCATGAAGGCATAGATCGTTGTGGGGCCGACAAATGACCAGCCGCGTCTTTTCAGGTCCTTGGAAATCCGGACCGAGGTTGCAGTTTTGGAATTGGCGACCAGCGTGGCATAATCGACCGTCGCGGGCCGTTCGTCACTGCCCGGTTCGAAGGACCAGAAATAGGCAGCAAGCGAGCCTTTTTCCTTGACCAGTTCGAGCGCGCGGCGGGCATTGTTGATCACGGAAACGATCTTGCCACGGTGGCGGACAATGCCCTTGTCCTGCATCAGTCGCTCAATATCGCGTTCATCATAAAGCGCGATCCGGGAAAAATCGAAATTGTCAAAAGCTTTGCGAAAATTTTCGCGCTTGCGCAGGATGGTCAGCCACGACAGGCCACACTGAAAACCCTCAAGACAGATCTTCTCAAACAGGCGGCGGTCATCAGCAACTGGCACGCCCCATTCTTCATCATGATAGCGCTGGTAATCCGGAAATTCTCCTGGCCAGAAACAGCGGATCCGGCCATCGCTGCATGTCATCAATGCGTCTTTGGAAGGAGCCATTTCATTCATGCCCTGCTCTGCCTTTCAGGTCTGAGTAACCATGTTTTCCAATAAACCGTTAACGACGAAATGACATTTTCTGCCAGCCACGCCGCGTGGCACGCAATGTTTACTTTTACGATTCTACCGTGTGACTCAATCCTTGAGACAATTTATGGGTGCGCCGTACTGACAAGTACCGTCAACAGATATATAATGGATGAAAGACAGGCGCATTTGCATTATGACAAATGGGGTAAGTCATGCATAGGTGCAAACGCTTTCTGGCAGGATTTATGACAGCAATCCTGCTTGCCGGAATGGGGACGGCAACAGCCTTCAGCTCACCTGTACAGGAAGAGCCGATATATATGGCCCAGCTCGGCGTTCAGCCCATGAGCGAAAGTCTCTTGGGCTCTTCAAGAAAAGAGAAAGAAGCGAAAACCCCGTCAGCGAATCTTCAGCGTCCGGCCGTCAATCCGTCCAGGAACAAGCGCAAAGGCGGGCTTGACTCGAAATTCCTGCCGCAGGTGGTTTCCTATTCCGGGCCTGAAAAGCCTGGAACGATCGTTGTCGACACGGCCAACCGTTTTCTTTATCTCGTAGAAGGCAATGGCAAGGCGCGCCGCTATGGCATTGGCGTTGGCCGGCAGGGCTTTACCTGGCGCGGCACACAAATTGTCAGCCGCAAGGCCAAATGGCCATCATGGACACCACCCGCCCGCATGATTGCACGTGAACGGCTCAAGGGGCGCCTTCTGCCGGCCCATATGAAGGGTGGGCCAAACAATCCGCTTGGTGCGCGTGCGCTTTATCTCGGCTCGTCCCTCTTCCGCATCCATGGCACAAATCAACCATGGACCATTGGCACAGCCCAATCATCTGGCTGTTTCAGAATGCGGAATGAAGATGTGATCGATCTTTATGAGCGCGTTCCGGTCGGCACACGGGTTATCGTTCGATAATAACGACGGCAGAACCCAAAATAATACTGATAGATCCTGTAAAGATGAAAAAGGGGGCTTTCCCTTTTCCCGCGAACACACTTATGCTGCCTGTTGCAACAATGATATGAAGTTCGCGTATAAGACCGCCATTGCACATCAGGGTGCGACGGTCCGTGCCGGAAATCGGCATGTGCAGTGATGGAAAGGGACGAAAATGGCTGTACCGACAGTGAAGCTCAATGACGGGAGCTCCATTCCGCAGCTTGGGTTTGGTGTATGGCAGGTTGGCAATGATGAGGCCGTAAGCGCAGTCAGTGAAGCACTCGCTGTCGGCTACCGCCATATCGACACTGCTGCCATTTATGGCAATGAGGAAGGTGTAGGCAAAGCGATTGCGCAATCGGGCATTCCACGAAAAGACATCTATCTGACCACCAAGCTCTGGAACAGCGACCAAGGTTACGATTCAACACTGAAAGCCTTTGATACAAGCCTGAAAAAGCTTGGGACGGACTATGTTGATCTCTATCTGATCCATTGGCCGCTCCCAACCCGCGATCTGTTCATGGAAACATGGCGCGCTTTCATCAGGCTCAAGGAACAGGGGCTGGTGAAATCGATCGGCGTTTCCAATTTCCGCATCAATGATCTCGAACGCGTGATCACGGAAAGCGGCGTGACGCCAGTGCTGAACCAGATCGAGCTGCATCCGGAATTCCAGCAGGATGAGCTGCGCATCTTCCATGGCAAGCATCATATTGCCACCGAAGCATGGAGCCCGCTTGGTCAGGGCAAGATCCTGGACAATCCGGTACTGAAGGACATTGCCGCCGTCCATGGCAAGACTCCGGCCCAGATTGTCCTGCGCTGGCATATTGAAACCGGCAATATCGTCATTCCAAAATCCGTGACCCCATCACGCATCAGAGAAAATTTCGACATTTTCGATTTCAAGCTGAATGGCACCGAACATGACCAGATCACCAAACTCGACAAGGTGAATGGTCGCATCGGGCCAAACCCGAATACTTTCAACCTCGGATGAGTTCATCTGTATGAATTGGCCGGGCGCTGCCCGGCTTTTCATGTGCTGATATTGGCAAGGGCTTGCGGCTTTGGCCCACCATAGGCCCAGTCGAGCAATTCCACCGTATGAACAATGGGCAGTTTCGAGCCAGAGGCAATCTGTGTCATGCAGCCAATATTGCCGGTGGCAACCAGCACTGCCCCCGTTGCCTCAATATTCTTGATCTTGCGGTCGCGAAGTTTTTCCGCAATGTCCGGCTGGAAAATATTGTAGGTACCAGCAGAGCCGCAGCATAAATGCCCTTCCAGCGGCTCCTTCAAGCCAAATCCGGCTTTGGTCAAAAGCTCTTTCGGCTGGCCGACAATTTTCTGGCCATGTTGCATGGAACAGGCCGAATGATAGGCGACCGTCAGGCCGGTTGCGGTCTTGGGCTGTGGCAAATCCAGTTCCGCCAGATATTCGGTGATGTCCTTTGCCAGTGCTGAAATCCGTGCTGCCTTGTCCCGATAGGCCGGATCAAGCCGCAGCATATAGCCATAATCCTTGATCATCGTGCCGCAGCCCGAAGCTGTCACAATGATTGCATCAAGACCACCATCCTCGATCAGACGCATCCAGGCATCGACATTCTGTCTTGCCTGCTGCAGCGCCTGTTCCTCACGTCCCATATGATGCACCAGCGCGCCGCAACACCCCTCATTGTCTGGTTTGACGACCTCGACACCAAGCCGCGCAAGCAGGCGTTCGCTTGCAGCATTGATGCCCGGATCAAGCACGGACTGCACACAGCCGGCAAGGATCGCAACCCGCTTCCTGCCCTTTGACGGGGCAACCGTCTCTGGCGCTTTCGGCAACCGGCGCGGCGCAAGCTGAAGCATGGCGGTAAGCGGCTTTGATCTCTTGAACAGCACGGCAAAAGGCCGGGCGAATTTTGCAAGGGTTACAGCTGCACGAAAACGCGCCGGATAGGGCAGAATATGGGCCAGAACCGCCCGCAACAGCCGATCCATGAATGGCCGCCTATAGGTTTTCTCAATATGCGCGCGGGCATGATCGACCAGATGCATATAATTGACGCCAGATGGACAGGTCGTCATGCAGGCAAGACAGGACAGGCAGCGGTCGATATGGCGCACGATATCCGCATCGGCCGGACGGCCATTTTCCAGCATGTCCTTGATCAGATAGATGCGCCCGCGCGGGCTGTCCAGTTCATTGCCAAGCGTCACATAGGTCGGACAGGTCGCGGTGCAAAAGCCGCAATGCACGCATTTGCGTAAAATCTTTTCCGCTTCCTGCACGGCTGGATCGCGTAATTGATCGGCGCTGAATTGGGTCTGCATGAATTTCAGGCTCCCGTGCGATACATGCGCCCCGGATTGAGAATATTCTCCGGGTCAAATTGCTGTTTCAGCCGCCGCGACAGGGCAGCAAGGGCAGCTGGCTGTGGCTGGAATATGTCGAGTTGTGCACGCACTGCTTCCGGTGCACGCACCAGTGTCGCATGGCCTCCGCCAAGTGCCGCAATCAGCTTGCGCAAGATCTCTGCTTCCGGATCAGCTTCCATTCTGAGCCAGACAAGCCCACCCTGCCAGTCATAATAGGCATCAACGCCGGCATGGCGCCGGAAAGCATCGACCAGCTGCCAGCCCAGCATGGGCGCAACTGAAACACGCCAGATCGCGCGCTGGTCACCCGGTTTGACATAGGGCATGACATCGCGCACCTCGCGCCAGATCATGGCAGATTGCGTTTCATCAAGCTGATCAATGGTCACGGCATTGCCAAACAGGTCATGCAGACGCTGGCTGCGATGCTTGACCGAAGGTGCAAAGCCTTCCAGCCGCAGCAATGTTGCCGGATCGCCGCCAAGTTTTCCTTCCAGAAAACGCCATGCCACGGTTGGCGGCAAATGTGCGGCAGACGAGACTTCCTCGCGCGAGCCCATGGCAAGCGCCATGGCGCGTGCTGCCTGTTCATCGGTGAGACCGCGGAGCGCCAGCGTCACTTCCGTTTCCGGCCTTGGCAAAACCTTGAAGGTGACTTCCGTCAGGACGCCAAGCGTGCCCCAGGAATTGGCCATGCCCTTGGACAGGTCATAACCGGTAACATTTTTCACCACACGTCCACCGGATTTGAACAATTCGCCACGCCCGGACACCACACGCACGCCGAGAATATGATCGCGCGCAGCACCCGATTTCAGCCGGCGTGGCCCGGAAAGATTCGCCGCAAGCACGCCGCCAATCGTGCCCCGTCCTGCCTCGCCTGACAAAAGCGGGCCATAATCCATCGGCTCGAACTGCAGGCACTGGCCATGTTGCGCCAGAAGCGTTTCAATCTCGGCAAGCGGCGTTCCGGCCTTGGCTGAAAGCACCAGCTCTTCCGGCTCATAAAGCGTAACACCCGACAAGGCAGACAGGTCAAGCACATGTCCTGCTGCCACGACATGACCAATCCCGCGCTTTGAACCATGACCAATGATTTCCAGCGGATTTTTCGTGGCAAGCGCCCATTGCACGCTTTCCAGCACACCTGTCTCATCCGCTGGCTTTAAAATCACACGCTCTGTCATCATCAAAACCGTGGCAAATCAGGAAAGGCAATCGCGCCGCGATGCACATGCATGCGGCCAAGTTCGGCGCAACGGTGCAGTTGCGGAAAGACCTTGCCCGGATTGAGCAGATGCTGCGGGTCAAACGCACATTTCACCCGTATCTGCTGGTTCAGATCCATCTCATTGAACATTTCCGGCATGAGATCGCGTTTTTCAATACCAACCCCATGTTCGCCGGTCAGCACACCACCAACCTTCACACATAGCCGCAGAATATCGGCGCCAAAATTTTCTGCCGCCTCCAATTGCCCCGGAATATTTGCATCATAGAGAATGAGCGGATGCAGATTGCCATCACCGGCATGGAAAACATTGGCAACGCGCAGCCCATATTTTTCCGACAATTCGCGCATGCCGGTCAGCACACGCGGCAGCTCTTTGCGCGGTATCGTGCCATCCATGCACAGATAATCCGGCGAGATGCGCCCCACAGCCGGAAACGCCGCCTTGCGCCCCGCCCAGAAGGCAAGCCGCTGTTCTTCCGATTGCGACAGGGTGCAGCTGCTTGCTCCATTCTGCTGCGCAATCGCCTCAACACGGCTGATCAGATAATCGACCTCAACCGGTGGCCCATCCAGTTCAACAATCAAAAGCGCTTCCACATCCAGCGGATAGCCAACCTGCACAAAATCTTCCGCCGCCCTGATGGCCGGGCGATCCATCATCTCCATGCCGCCCGGAATAATGCCTGCACCAATAATATCGGCGACACAGCGGCCTGCTGCCTCACTGGACGGGAAACCAATCATCACCGCGCGCGCGGTTTCAGGCTTTTGCAGGATGCGGACGCTCACTTCGGTAACAACGCCAAGCAGCCCTTCCGAACCCGTCATCAGCCCCAGAAAATCATAGCCTTCCGCATCAAGATGCTTGCCGCCAAGACGCACCACCTCGCCAGTGATCAGCACCATTTCAAGGCCAAGCAGATTATTGGCTGTGAGCCCATATTTCAGGCAATGCACGCCGCCGGCATTTTCCGCCACATTGCCGCCAATCGAACAGGCAATCTGCGAAGACGGATCCGGCGCATAATAAAAACCTTCATGCTCAACCGCCCTGGTGATGCCAAGATTGGTCACTCCCGGCTGCACGACCGCGACACGGTTTGGATAATCGATTTCGAGAATGCGGTTGAAGCGCGACATGACCAGAAGCACCGCATCCTGCAATGGCATGGAGCCACCGGAAAGCGATGTGCCCGCACCGCGCGGCACAACACGGATTGAGTTTTCATGACAATAGCGCAGGATTTTTGATACCTGCTCGACCGTTTCAGGCAGGACAACGACCAGCGGCAGTGCGCGATGCGCAGTCAGCGCGTCGGTTTCAAACACCTTCATCGCAGTGGCACTGTCAATCACGCCCTCCCCCGGCACGATTGCGCGCAAATCGGCAATGATCGCAGCCCTCTTTGCCAGGACATTGGCATCCGGCTCTGGCATGATCAATCTGCTCATCCTGCTCTCCCGAACTGTTGACCCGCAGGGTGCATCCCTTCACATTAGAGCAATACAGGATTTCACGAAAACCCTGATTGCACCAACATATTGTTTTAGCGCAGTTCCTGACAGAAAATCGGCACCCACTTTCCCTGGAACTGCTTGTACGGGATCTATAGCGCCTTACATGTTTCCTTGCGAGAAGGCTAAAGCCTGTTGGGCAGGCGAAAACAATGTTCGCCGCAGGCCAAACAGGGTTCAAGCATTGCGCATGATTCCGCTCTGCAATAGGCTGATACGAAACAAGGCCTGAACCTGTTGTGAGACCCATGATGAGCAATCTGGCTGATATGGAGATTTTTGCCCGTGTCGTGACAACGGGCAGCATGTCAGCAGCCGCGCGCGACCTTGGCCTGTCACCTGCGGTCGTCTCAAAGCGTCTGGGCAGGCTGGAAGATCGCCTTGGCACACGTCTTCTCCAGCGCACCACGCGCAAAATCGCGCTGACTGAAGATGGACAGGGCTATTATGAGCGGGTACAGGCCATTCTCTCAGACATTGAAGAAGCAGAAGCCTTTCTTGCCCGGCGCGCGGAAGATGCGCGTGGCACGCTCAAGATCTCGGCACCCACATCCTTCGGCCGCATGCATATCGCGCCTTATCTGGTGCCTTTCATGAAGGCCAATCCGGGACTCACCGTCAATATGCAGCTTTCGGATGAAATGGTGGATATTGTCGGCGATGGCTATGATCTGGCAATCCGCATTGGCGAATTGTCCGACTCAACCCTGGTCGCAAGGCGGCTTGCCCCCGTGCACCGCATATTGGTTGCCGCACCCAGCTATATTGCCGAGCGCGGCATGCCCAGGACGATCGAAGATCTCGACAATCATGTCTGTCTGGCCGCACATAATAATGACCCGTGGCGGCTGGAAGGCCCGCAAGGTGCGGTTGTCTATCGCCCGACCGGGCCGCTACAGACCAATTCAAGCGAATTGGTGCGCGAGGCCGTGCTGGCCGGCCTTGGCATTGCACAGCGTTCAACTTGGGATATTGGCCCCGATCTTGCGGCCGGCAGGCTCGTGCGGGTGCTGCCCGATTATACCGCATCGCGCAATGTCGCGCTTTATGCGGTGTATCCGTCGCGCCAGTTTCTGCCGGCCAAGGTGCGGCTGTTCATCGACTATCTGGCAGAGATTTATGGCCCCGTGCCCTATTGGGAGAGCCATGCCACACCAGACAGAAACCAGAGCTGATCAGCGCGTGCTGGAAATGCCGTAACCGTCGCTTGAAGCGACATGGCCGCTCGCATCGACCGAATAAAGGCCTGCGGCCATGAAAATGATGCCTGAAACCATCAGGACAGTCAGGAGGGCGGCTTTCTTAGCGGACATTTTCGGAAACTCTTTCGGCAGCTACCGTTTACACATCGTCCACGAACCGCCGTGCCATATACGCCAGTTGAGCGTCGTGCTGCTGTTCGAAAGACGCGGTTCAACTACACCTGTAAATGGTTACCTGCAACTAAACGGCGTGCCATTTCATCGGGAGAAAACGGAAATGGTTGCGCTCTGTGGCAAAGCAGCAACGCAATCATCCGCCTCCCACCGTCGCCACCCAGGCGTGCGCGAGAGCGCGACCGACTTCATCCGCCTTTGCTCCCTCATGCCGCAGCATGTCAGTAAAGCGGCCGGTCCAGCCGGGTTCGACTGATTCGATGAAATCTGCATATTTCCCGGCCCAGCAACTGACAAGTCTGGCGTCAGCCTCAAAATGAAACTGCGTCGCATAAACCGCGCGCCCCAGCCGGAAAGCCTGATTGGGCGTCATGGCACTTTGAGCCAGATGCACCGCCCCTTCTGGTAGGCTGAAACTGTCGCGATGCCAGTGAAATGTCTGAAATGCCGAAGGAGCAGCCGACAGGACGGGGTCTTTTTGTCCTGCATCCGTCAAGCGCACTTCCTTCCAGCCAAACTCGATCGGTCGGTTCAGCACATTCTCACCCCCATAGGCGCGGGCAACAAGCTGCGATCCAAGACAGATCCCAAGCACGGATTTGTCTGCGTCCCCAAAGGCACGGATCAGTTCAAGCAGGGGTGGGAAATAGGGATATTGCTCATCAGCAAGCGCATTCTGTTCGCCGCCAAGCACGATCAGCCCATGATAGTCAGCATCATTCCGTGGCAGCGGTGCTCCGGCATAGGCCTGACGAAGATCAACCTGCATTGCCGACTCATCCAGCACGGACGCAATCTGGCCCAGATTGGCATCAGCGTAATTCTGCACGACAAGTATGCGCATCGCATCTCCATCCCATCAAACCGCAATTTATGCCTAGCATGATCGTGGCGCAAGGAACAGTCGGCAAAGCATGACTGGTATCAACGGGCTTTCCTCTCCGACTGGGAAAACACGCCAAATTCCTGTTTCGACGCATCTCCTTTTCCCGCAAGCGTGACCAGCTTCCTGCAGCATGCGCTAATCTGCTTGACCAGTCCCCTGCCCTCTGTCATCGATGCGGCCATGCGAGCAAATTACAAGATGCAACGACTGTTCACCGAGGCCGACCTTCAGGCTGGTGCTTCGTTTGAGGCAACGGCTGAGGCTGCGCATTATCTCATCCATGTCCTGCGTCTCGGTGAAGGGGCCGAAATCCTGGTCTTCAACGGACGCGACGGCGAATGGAAAGCGCGGCTTGATCCCGTCAGCAAGAAGAAGCTGATGCTGGAGCCGTTCGAACAGACCCGCCCACAGGAAAAGCCATGCGACATCGTCTATTGTTTTGCCCCGCTGAAACAGGGACGCCTCGACTATATGGTGCAGAAGGCGGTCGAAATGGGGGCTGGCGTGTTGCAGCCGGTCATCACCCAGCACACACAGGTGCCAAAACTCGGCGTTGACCGCATCAGGGCGAACGCCATTGAAGCGGCCGAACAATGTGGCGTGCTTGCCGTGCCGGAATGCCGCGCGCCAATGCGCTTTGAACGTTTCATCAATGAATGGAATCATTCACGCCGCCTGATCTTTTGCGACGAGGGCCATGACAGCAATGATCCGCTTGTCATTCTGAACCGCCTTGAACGCGGCCCGCTTGCCGTTCTGATCGGTCCGGAGGGCGGCTTTTCGGAAGAAGAACGGCAAAAATTGCGCAACCTCCCCTTTGTCACGCCCATTCCGCTTGGACCGCGTATCCTGCGTGCCGATACGGCAGCCGTCGCGGCCCTGGCCTTGCTGCAGGCAGTACTTGGGGACTGGAAAGAGGGATAGATTGGCGCAGTCGCTTATCAAGCTTCAATCAAATTGACTTGCGTAATGCGCCAAATTTGTCCAATCACCCAAGGATAACAGACAGGACTAGGAAGGTTTGCATGGCGCGCGATACGACTGACGAAACGGCACTTACCGGCGTTGAAGAACTCGCGGCCTATCTTGCGAGCGGCTGCAAGCCGAAAGAATCTTGGCGTATCGGCACGGAACACGAGAAATTTCCCTTCTACAAGGCGGATCACACACCGGTTCCCTATGAAGGCGAACGTGGCATCAGGACAATCCTTGAAGGCATGCAGACCCTGCTTGCCTGGGAGCCGATCATTGATGAAGGCAATATTATCGGTCTGGTTGAGCCGACCGGACAGGGTGCGATTTCGCTTGAGCCGGGTGGCCAGCTCGAGCTTTCCGGTGCTGCCGTTTCCTCCTTGCACCAGACCTGTCGCGAGGTAAATGCGCATTTGGCACAGGTACGAGAGATCGCCGAGCCACTTGGCATCGGTTTTCTTGGCATGGGCGCCAGCCCGAAATGGACACTCTCCGAAACGCCTGTCATGCCGAAATCACGTTACAAGATCATGACCAGCTACATGCCCAAGGTCGGGCACGAAGGGCTGGACATGATGTATCGCACTGCAACCATTCAGGTAAATCTCGATTTCGGTTCTGAAGCCGATATGCGCCGCAAGATGCAGGTTTCCATGAAGCTGCAATCCGTGGCAACCGCCCTTTTTGCCAGCTCCCCCTTCACCGAGGGCAAACCGAATGGGCTTTTGTCCTGGCGCTCCAATATCTGGCGCGATACCGACAACCAGCGCGCAGGCGTCTTGCCTTTCGTCTTTGCCGACAATTTTGGCTTTGCCGATTATGTCGAATGGGCGCTCGACATTCCAATGTATTTCATCCTGCGCGATGGCCATTATCACGATTGCACCCATGTCACCTTTCGCCAGTTCATGAATGGCGCCTTGAAAGGTGAAGTCAGCGATCCGGTGCCGAACATGGGCGACTGGACCAACCATCTTTCCACCCTGTTTCCCGAAGTGCGCCTGAAACGCTTCCTTGAAATGCGTGGTGCTGATGGCGGTCCATGGAATCGCATCTGTGCCCTGCCTGCCTATTGGGTCGGCCTGCTTTATGACAGTGAAGCACTGGATGCAGCCGAACAACTGACCAAGGACTGGACTTATGAAGAAGTGCTTCAGCTTCGCAATGAAGTTCCAGCCAAGGCGCTGAACACCGAATTCCGTGGCCAGAAGCTTGCAGAGATTGCGCGGGAGACGTTGAAGATTTCCAGACTTGGCCTTGCCAACCGCAACAAGCTCAATGCCGATGGCAAGGACGAGACGATCTTCCTCGCCCCGCTGGAGGAAATCGTCAATTCCGGCATCACCGAGGCAGAAAGAATGCTCAAGGCCTATCACGGCGAATGGGCTGGCTCAGTCGAGCCGATATTCGACAAATATGCCTATTAAAATAAGGCAGCGGCGGGATTAACCCGCCGCTTCGCTTTTGCCATCCTGATCGGCTGTAACAGACACATTGCCATCGTGCAGCCTGATCGACAGATGATCTCCTCTTGCAATCGCGGCCGCACTTTTGACCGGTTTGCCATCGGCACCAAACACCACGGCAAATCCGCGATCCAGCACGCTTTCATAGGAAAGGCTGCGCATGAGGCGTTGTAATTCCTGCTCCCGGCGCTTGCGTCGCTCAAGTGACAACAACATCGCCTGATCACGCCTTCTGTCGAGCTGCCCGATCAGCACGGATGCCTGACGTGTGCGTTGCAACAATGCATCCGGCCGGAGGCGGTCGGACATGCGCGCATGGATTGCCCGTCGATCCCGCAGATAGGCTTCCAGACCGCGCGGAAGACGCGCGCCGATGGTCATGACATGGCGTTCAAATTCACCGAGCCGACGGAGCAACAGATGTGGCGCAATCTGCCGCGCCCTGCCATCGAAATGAACGCGCTTTTTCTGCGTATTGACAAACAGGGCGCGAACAAGGCGCGAAGCTGCCTCATCAAAACGCCGGCGCGGCAAGCCAAGCAGCTGATCAGCACTTGGCAAGGCGCGCACGGCGGCGCGATAGGCCTGACGTTTGAGATCAATGAAGCGTGAGACCGCTGATGAAAGCCGGGCTGCCTGACTGGCCACTGTGGCCATCAGATCGGCCTTGACGGGAACGGCCATTTCCGCTGCCCCCGTTGGCGTTGGCGCACGCACATCGGCGGCAAGATCAATCAGCGTCCAGTCGGTCTCATGCCCCACGGCCGAAATGACCGGAATATGCGAGGCCGCAACCGCCCGCACGATGGCTTCATCATTGAAGCCCCAGAGATCTTCCAGACTGCCGCCACCACGCGCAACGATCAGAAGATCAGGCCGCGGTATCGGCCCATCGGGTGCAAGCGCATTGAAACCTGCAACGGCAGCCGCCACTTCAGCCCCGGTTGTCTCGCCCTGCACCCTTACCGGCCAGACAATGACATGCAGCGGAAAACGATCAGAAATGCGGTGAATAATATCGCGGATCACTGCGCCAGTAGGCGATGTGATGACACCGATGACGCGCGGCATGAAGGGTAGAAGCTGTTTCATTGCCGGGTCAAACAGACCTTCGGCCGCCAGACGGCGTTTGCGCTCTTCCAGAAGCGCCATCAGCGCACCGGCCCCTGCCGGTTCCAGCTGATCAATGACGATCTGATATTTGGACGAGCCGGGATAGGTTGTGAGCTTGCCGGTGGCGATCACCTCCATGCCCTCTTCAGGCAGGAAACGCAGACGCGCCATCGTGCCGCGCCAGATCACGGCTTCCAGCCGCGCACGGTCATCTTTCAGGGCAAAATAGGCGTGACCTGATGAATGTGGCCCGCGATAGCCGGAAATTTCGCCGCGCACGCGCACATGGCCAAACGTATCCTCCACCGTACGCTTCAACGCACCGGAGATCTCGGACACACTATATTCGGCCACATTGGACTGTTTGCCGAAAAAAGGCGAATCGCTAGCCATGCTCATTTCATTATTGGCAACCATTCATCATGGCAGGTCAAGCACATAACCGTCATTTCACCCCGGATTGCGCATTGTCTCACCAGCCCGATGCAAGTTCCGCTCCACGCACCCGCCGATGACGCAATGCAGGAAAGGCCGCTACCTCTCCCGAGGCAAGAGCAGCCGACTGGGGCATGGAAATATTGTCCAGACTATCGATAATATACTGTGCCAGTGCATCAACAGTCGGATTCGGTTTTGTGTGCCCGCGCATGATGCCAATCGCTACAGGCGGCAGCGCACCAAAGCCTTCAGCCTCACCCAGAACCCGCATGCCCGGTCGCAGCGCACATTCAGGCAGAACGGATACAGCCAGCCCCGCCAGCACGGCAGCCGTCAAAACCGTCGCCGACCAGCTTGTGATCGTGATGCGATAATCACGCCGTGCCGCCTCAAGCACATCAATGGCCGACTGCCGCCAGACACAGGTTGGCCGGCCGACCGCAAGCGGTACTACAGCCTCCTCATGCACGGAATGATTGGCCGATGTCACCCATAGCAGCGGCTCGGTGCGCACCACCTCCGAGCGGCGCTTGTCATCACATTGCGTAACAAGCGCAATGTCGAGCATGCCCTTGCGAATCATCTCATCCAGATTGACCGTCGGCTCACATACAACCGAAAGCTCCACACGCGGATTGGAGCGGGAAAAACGCGCCATGATTTCCGGCAGGAACCGGTCGGCATAATCATCCGGCGTTCCAATACGCACATGGCCAGCCAGTTGCGTATCATCAAAGGCAGCAATCGTTTCATTGTTGAGCTGCAACATCTTGCGCGCATAAAGCAGCAGCTTTTCGCCATCCTCTGTAAGCCGGTTGGTGCGGCCATCGCGCTCAAACAGCGGCTTGCCGATGCGCTCTTCCAGACGCCGCATCTGCATGGAAACCGCCGATTGCGTCTTGAAAACCGCATCTGCAGCACGGGTAAAACTGTTCGTATCGGCAATTGCAACGAAAGTTTGCAGCTGATCGAGATCGAGAGGGGTACCCATTTGCGCCATCCATCACAAATATTGAAGTTTCATATTTAAAACATTCGTTGGAATAATCAATCTATTCATTGCATAGGAATACTCGCCCTCTGCCCCGGCACCTGATCAGCAACCGGATTCAATATCCCGGACTGAAAATGCGCTTTCCTTCTTACGGGAAGACTGAGGGACGACGTTTGCCCAAGAACAACATGGCATTCATGGGAGAAAAACATGCATGAATTCAAAACCCTGAACAGATCGACAGGTCAGCCAAACGTGAAAGGTCAGACAGACCCGGCATAGCATGCAAAAGCACTTGAAGGAGAACGACGATGACAACGATGAGCAGATCAATGGCAGCGCAGTCAGGCGAACTGAAGCGTGGGCTTGCCCCCTTTGGCCAGACCATCCGCTCGACTGTTGCACGTCGCTGGAAATTGGCTGAGCATCTCTGGCAAGTGCGCAAACTGAGCGAGTTCGACGACCACATGTTGCGTGATTTGGGGCTGCATCGTGGCGACATTTACACAGCATTGTACTGCAACGGCGGCGAAGACGCTACAAGCGTGTTGAGCAGGCTTGCCCGCCGCAAGCGGCAATTCTGATGTGTCCGATTCTGACCGATAGGCGGTTAGCGTGAGTTTCATCTGGCAGGCGCCACCTTCATAGCCGACCTCCATCGGCCAGCCTGCTTCTTGCCCGGTTCGGCTTTGGCGAACCGGGCCTTTTTGATTCCATGCGACCGTCGCTCCCGTTCAGCCATTTCGCCATACGGGCAGAATCAGCCACCCTTCCCCTTGCTCTGCCACCCCACAAACAGACTTCACACTCATTATCCTGACACGGTTAAGCCTTGCCTTTTCGCTAACGGAAAAGCCGGTTTGAAAAACAACACATTTTCTGTACTTTTTTTGCAAGAAAGGGGTTGCTTTCGCCCTTCTGCTTCGCTAGATGGAGACCGCTCACAATGAAGCAGCTGCTTCTGAGACACATGCAAACGGCAAGATGGCCGGTTTTTGCAAATCCCTGCTGGGGGATAGTTTAAGGGTAGAACAGCGGACTCTGACTCCGTTAGTCTTGGTTCGAATCCAGGTCCCCCAGCCATTTCCTTTCAGCCTCCTTGAAATTGCTGACCTTTTCCGCCTGTTGGTTCGGCTCTGCCGCGCCATCTGCAACTGATGCCCACAGGTGATGCCCAATCGCCTCCGGGCTGGAGGGAAGCAAGAGCGGATGGCACTGCGACGGCACCAGGTCGAGAACCTCGTCTTGCGCGGACCGGTCTTCTATTGGCGGGCGCGCATTCCGGCAGACTTTGATGCTGCGGGCAGGAACGCTCGACTCTCATTGAGTCTTCGCCTGTCTGACCGTAAAAAGGCGTCTGTGGTGGCGCGTCGCCTGAACGCGATGCTTTTGCAGTTGAAACTTGTCCCCAAGGCGCGGATGGCAACGAAAGAACAGCTGACCAGGATCTTCGCCCTCGAAATCGAGGCGATGCGCGAGGAGATCGAGAACCTTGATCGCATGGCGAGGCGCAATCGGAGCTTGCGCGATCCGGTACATCGCCAGGCTGACCGCCAGGCCGGTCTGACCTACCGCGTGCTGGAGCGCTACGGCCCCTGGGAAGACCTCGATTTCGACCCGGGCAGTGAGGTGTGTCCGTCGTCGAATGATTTGAGACTATTTGTGTTTTTGAAGATTGGAGTTTCCGGCTCGGTTTGGGGTTTGATTTAAGCG
>NZ_JBHSEL010000105.1:0-20465 GCF_042653845.1 Daeguia caeni
ATTCAGACAATCCAACCTGGCGAATGCTTAAACTACTTCGCCAGTGCTGGATATGGTTCCATCAAAAAGTGAAATGCTCTAGATTGAATGCTTTTGCATCTGTGATTGCATTATCCAACTAGAGATAGTTGTCGACTATTTCTCCGTTCTTTCGAAAAAAGCATCAATGGATGATCTTCAGGAAGCCCAGTTTTCTTTCGGTCGGCCTTGTTAGCTGACGCCAGCCGAGCAAGCGCCCTTTCAAAGAAATTGATTCGAAAAATATAGTGATCAACAACAATCAAACAAATATGCAACCCATGCATCACGTAACAATATTTCACAAAATTGTAGATAATTATAATATGGCAATTAATAATATTTCTTCACCAGCTGACGCAAAATAAATCACAAGGATAAAGAAATTCAGATCGCCAGGAACAACAGATTTCTCTAATATATTGTCATTTCTTAGCTATTGACGGGGATCGGTTCCCACTTTTCCGGGAAATTCTTTACACGTAAACCGGCTAATCGTGACTTGCTATTGAAAAATGAGGCGGCATGATTACCATACAGTCGCTTTATGCAACATGAGCAGATACAAGTCACATCAAAGGTTCTTTTGATGACCATTACCATTTACCACAATCCGAGCTGCGGCACCTCGCGCAATGTACTTGCCATGATACGCGCCAGCGGTGAAGAACCGGTCATCATCGAATATCTGAACAATCCGCCCAGTCGCGAAAAACTGGTTGAACTCCTGGCCGCAATGAAGATGTCGCCACGCCAATTGCTTCGCGAAAGAGGAACGCCCTATGCCGAACCGGCCTTCATGATCCAAAATGGACAGATGACGAGCTGATCGATTTCATGATCGCCCATCCCGTCCTGATCAACCGGCCGATCGTCGAGACGCCAAAGGGCACACGCCTTTGCCGCCCATCCGAACTTGTCCTCGATTTGCTCGACGATCCCGCATAATCTTCAAGGCAAAGGGCCGGTTTCAATTGACAGGGTGAAACCGGCCGACGGTCAATTTACAGCCATTCAAGCTTGCCGTTTTCGAACCTCAGGATCTTGTCCTGCGGAACGGACAGATTGGCCGCATCGCGTCCATCAAGATTGCCATAGAGGAAGAACAGCGTACGGATACAGCCGCCATGGGTGACGCAGACTGTTGGCCTGTCAACCGCTTCCACCCAGCGTCTGATACGGCGTGAAAGCATCATGTAGCTTTCAGCGGCTGCGCCCGGCGGCACGAAATTCCATTTGTCGTGGGCGCGTGCTGCAACCAGATCCGGGCGAAGCTTGGCAATATCCTCGATCATGAGGCCCTGCCAGTCACCAAAATTGACTTCCATCAGTTGCGGATCGGTGCGGTAATCATAGGGGTCGACCCCCATGCGCCGACGGATACGCTCCATCGTCTCGCGCGTGCGGCGCAAGGGGCTGGCCACGAAATCGAAGCCTGCCCCATCGCCAATCAGTGATTTCAACATATCGCCATTGCGGTCTGCCTGCATGCGACCCTTGGCGTTGATGTCGATGTCAAGCTGCCCCTGAATGCGGGCAGAGACGTTCCAGTCGGTTTCGCCGTGACGCGAAAAATAGATGATTTCCCGAGCCACTGCGCTCATCCTTAATCCTTGACGACGGAAATGTCGGGGGCGTCCACCGCCTTCATGCCAACGACATGATAGCCGCTATCGGCATGATGGACTTCACCGGTAACCGAACGCGACAGATCGGAGAGGAAATAGAGGCCGACATCGCCCACTTCCTCAATGGTGACCGTGCGGCGCAGCGGCGCATTATATTCATTCCACTTCAGAATATAGCGGAAATCACCAATGCCCGATGCAGCCAGCGTCTTGATCGGGCCAGCCGAAATGGCATTGACACGAATATTCTGCGGGCCAAGGTCAACGGCAAGATATTTGACGCTTGCTTCAAGCGCCGCCTTGGCAACGCCCATGACGTTGTAATTCGGCATGACCTTTTCAGCACCATAATAGGTCAATGTCAGAATGGAGCCGCCATCCGTCATCAGCTTTTCCGCGCGGCGCGCAAGCGCCGTCAGCGAATAGACCGAAATCAGCATGGTCTTGGAAAAATTGGCCTCCGACGTATCGACATAACGACCCGTCAGCTCATCCTTGTCGGAGAAACCGATGGCGTGAACGAGGAAGTCGAGTTTGCCCCATTCCTTCTCGAGCGTCTCGAAAACGGCATCCATGCTTGCAGCATCGCTCACATCGCAATGACCGGCAACAAATGCGCCGATTTCTGCAGCAAGCGGTTCAACACGCTTCTTCAGCGCATCGCCCTGATAGGTGAAAGCGAGTTCCGCACCGGCGTCACGAGCCGCCTTGGCAATGCCCCATGCGATCGAACGGTTGTTGGCAACGCCAAGAATCAACCCGCGCTTTCCCTGCAACAAACCAGTCTTTGCGGTCATTAACGGTCCTCATCTAAAAAACTCGATTGGATGCCGTATTGCACAGGCTGACAAATGCTTCAAGCAAATGCGCTGAAAAAGCCGGGCATTGTTACTTTTACGATACATTGAACAATACCCAACTAAAATATGAAACAGGGTCAGGCCAGACCGCAGAACGGTCAGTCTGACTGGCGCGCCCGGAAAAATTCCTCCAGCGCCTTGTCGCCGCCTTCAGGCAGCATGATACGGATATGGACGTAGAAATCGCCCCTGCCACCCGTCTTCAACGGCAGGCCCTTGCCCTTGAGCCGCAGCACCCGATCCGAGCTCGACCAAGCCGGAATCCTGACGCCAACACGGCCGTCAAGCGTTTCGACTTCCTGCCTTCCGCCAAGCACGGCAAGCCCCAGATCGACAGGCAGGTCGACATGGACATCGCGACCTTCAAGACGGAATTTCGGATCCTTGCGGAAATGAATCGTAACCAGCGCGTCGCCGGGCGTGCCGCCAACCAGCGGCTCACCCTGCCCTTTCAGGCGGATGGTCTGACCATCCTCGACATAGGTTGGCAGCTTGATGTTGAGGTGCTTGCCATTCGGGAAAATGGCTTCAACCTTTTCCGCACCGACGGCCTGCGCCAGCGAAATGGTGATGCTTGCCTGCAGATCAGCACCCTTTGCCGGGCCGCGCGGTCTGCGTCCGCCCGAACGTCCGCCAAAGGCGCTGCCGAACAGATCCTGAAAAATATCCTCTGCACCGCCGAAACCGCCCGTACCGGTGCGGAATTCAAAGCCGCCGCCACCCTGACGGAATGCCGCAAACGGATCGCCATGTGCACCTGCCCCCGCACCGGCAAAGCCCTGGAACACGGGCTTGCCTTCGGCGTCGATTTCGCCGCGGTCATACTGGGCACGGCGATCCTTGTCGCCGAGAATTTCATAAGCCTGATTGATTTCAGCAAAACGTTCCTGCGCCTTGGGATCGTCCTTGTTCTGATCAGGATGGTATTTTTTGGCCAGCTTACGAAAAGCCGATTTGATTTCTTCGGGCTTCGCCGTCTTGGCGACACCCAATACGCTGTAGGGATCGCGCATCTATTCCTCTTCCAGGGAAATATGTGGAGCCTGCACAGACAGGCATGGGTCAGTTAACCATTATATGCGCATGGTTTGGCCAAAGTTCCAGAGCCAAACCTTTATTTTCAAAGTGGCGCGAAGGATGTCAGGACCCATTTGCCGCCGGGCTGCATGCAGGCTTCACCCTTGTATAGCGCGACCCCGTCAAAGGCTTCCCGCGATGTCTGGAACTTGCGGCAAAGCTGGTTATTGGTCGTGGTTTCGACAACCGCAGTGATTGCGCCCTGGCTGCCCGTATCCGGATTGGCCCAGGGAATCGGCTGCTTGCCCCATTGGGTGAAATTCAGCGCCGAAATCACATTCCTGATCGTTGACTGGTCGGAAGCCGTACTTGAATCGGGTTGCGGGCCTGTAGTGTCCGGCGCAATCGAGCCGGTAATGGTCGAGTGATCAGGAAGAGCGGACTCGATGCTGCCGCCCATGGCGCAACCTGCCAGTGACAAGAGGCAAAGCCCCAGTGCACCCCGGCACAAAACGCCAAGCCGGCCTTCCCGACGATCCTTCAATGTGACAGGGCATGCAATGTCAGCAGCCAATGCTCGTCCTTTTAGCTAAGCGGCAGTGGATAAACGCATACTGGCAATAGTGCGTTAACAAGGTGTTTGCCGGGAAGGTAAACAAATCGATACCATTTCTCAACGCCGAACATGCGGCGGCAATTATGCGTGGATCTGCTCAGTTCTTTATCATATGCATATGCACGAAAATGCACGGCCTTGCTTGCAGTTCAGCCGCTTTGATGCTCAAACTTCGGGCAACCCAAATAATCAATAGCAACAGTCTGAAACGAAATGACCAGCCCAAGCGACGATTTTACCGAATCCAACAAGCCCTTTGAGCTCTTCTCGCAATGGCTTGCCGATGCGACCAAGACCGAGCCGAACGATCCCAATGCGGTTGCACTTGCAACCGTTGACCCGGCCGGCCTGCCCAATGTGCGCATGGTGCTGCTCAAGGGTTTTGATGAAAACGGCTTTGTGTTCTACACCAACCATGAAAGCACGAAGGGCCAGGAAATCCTTGCCTCCGGCAAGGCCGCCATGTGTTTTCACTGGAAGACGCTGCGCCGTCAGGTGCGTGTGCGTGGTCCGGTCGAAAAGGTCAGCAATGCCGAGGCCGATGCCTATTATGCCTCGCGCCCACGCGGCAGCCGCATCGGTGCCTGGGCCTCGAAACAGTCGCGCCCGCTGGAAAGCCGCTTTGCACTGGAAAAGGCCGTGGCCGAATATACGGCCAAATATGCCATCGGCGACATTCCCCGCCCGCCCTACTGGTCTGGTTTCCGCATCCGTCCGGTTTCCATCGAGTTCTGGCATGACCGCCCGTTCCGCCTGCATGACCGTGTGCTGTTCACCCGGCCTGCACCGGAAGGCGACTGGAACAAGGAACGCCTTTATCCCTGATACAGAAGGCCACCCGATCAGGTGGCCTTTTTATACCAGCGGCTTCAACGCCACCCAGAGCGAGCCGAGGACCAGCCCAAGGAAGACCAGCCAGCCAACGACATTGTTGGATTTGAACAGTTGCAGGCACTGATCCGGATTATCAATGTCGAGCACGATGATCTGGCGATAAAGATGGATGCCGGCGGCAAGTAGACCAGCCAGGGCCGGCATCGGCACTTCCGCAACGGCAAAGGCGCCGGCAAAACAGCACAGCGCCCCGCCATAAAGCGCAATCAGCGCGGTTTTCGTATGCTTGCCGAACAGGCGTGCTGTTGAACGTACGCCAACCAGCGCGTCATCTTCCTTGTCCTGGTGGGCATAGATCGTGTCATAACCAATCGTCCACATGACCGCGCCGATATAAAGCAGCACGGGCGGCAGGGCGAGCGAGCCCCTGACTGCCGCCCAGCCCATCAGCGCACCCCATGAAAAGGCAAGCCCCAGCACAAATTGCGGCCAGTTGGTGATGCGCTTCATGAATGGATAGGCCGCGACAATCGCAAGTGAGCAAATGCCAAGCCAGATCGAGAACCAGTTGAACTGCAGCACAACAACCAATCCGACCAGGGATTGCAGCACAAGGAAGATCTTGGCCTGTGTGCGCGTCACCTGGCCTGATGGCAGCGGACGGGAACGGGTGCGGTCGACCTTGTCATCAATGTCCTGATCAACCAGATCATTATAGGTGCAGCCAGCGCCACGCATGGCAATTGCGCCAACCAGAAACAGAAACAGATGCCAGATATTCGGCATGACCGACCAGAAATCGGCGCCCGGCCTTGCGCCGGCACCTGCCACCAGTGCAGCCGACCACCAGCATGGCCACAGAAGCAATTGCCAGCCGATGGGGCGATCCCAGCGCGCAAGCTGCGCATAGGGCCAGAGCGATGGCTGTAAAATACGATAGACCCAGTGTCCGGATGGCGCGTCCTTGACACGTCCACGTTCAGTACGCGACTGAATGCCGGTGCCAACAGGTGAAGTCGCTGGTCGTTGTGATTGCTGCATTGACGCATCCATTGTTGCTGATGCACAAATTTCGATGATTTCCGTCAAAATCTGCGCCTTTGGCCTTGCTCCGGCACAATCCGGGCAATAGAGAGCCAAGGTAAATCAACGTCTATTTACAAATCTCACTGCAAGGGAGCAAGGCATGAAAGTCCTGTTGATCGGTTCCGGTGGCCGCGAGCATGCGCTGGCATGGAAACTGTCCGCCTCGCCTTCTCTGGACAAGCTCTATTGCGCGCCGGGCAATCCGGGCATCGGCGAAGTGGCCGAGCTGGTTGCACTTGATGTCAACGACCATGCCGCCGTCATTGCATTTGCCAGGGAAAAGCAGATCGACCTTGTTGTCATCGGCCCGGAAGCGCCACTGGTCGCAGGTCTCACCGACGCCTTGCGCGCTGAAAATATCCGCGTCTTTGGCCCGTCACAGGCAGCAGCCCAGCTTGAAGGCTCGAAAGGCTTTACCAAGGATCTGTGCGCCCGTTTCAACATTCCGACCGGTGCTTATGGCCGTTTCAACAATGCCCCCAAGGCCAAGGCCTATATTCGCGCAAAAGGTGCGCCGATTGTCGTCAAGGCCGACGGGCTTGCTGCCGGCAAGGGCGTCGTGGTTGCCATGACGCTTGAGGAAGCGCTTGATGCAGTTGATGCCTGCTTTGAAGGAGCATTTGGTGCGGCCGGCAGGGAAGTGGTCGTGGAAGAATATCTTGAAGGCGAAGAGGCAAGTTTCTTTTGCATCTGCGATGGCAAGACCGCCTTGCCGCTGGGCTCGGCACAGGATCACAAGCGCATCGGCGACGGCGATACCGGCCCCAATACCGGCGGCATGGGCGCCTATGCGCCAGCACCCGTCATGACACCCGAAATGGTCGAGCGCACCATGCGCGAACTGATCGAGCCGACCATGCGTGGCATGGCTGAGATCGGCGCACCTTTTGCCGGCGTGCTGTTTGCCGGGCTGATGATCACCAGGGATGGGCCAAAGCTCATCGAATATAATACGCGCTTTGGCGACCCGGAATGCCAGGTGCTGATGATGCGCCTTGAAAGCGATCTTCTCGAGCTCATCAATGCCGCCGTTGATGGCAAGCTCGACCAGGTGCAGCCGCGCTGGAAAGACGAATCCGCGCTGACAGTGGTCATGGCCGCGGAAGGCTATCCGGCCAATGTGCGGAAAGGCAGCGTCATCCGCGGCCTTGACCGGCTCGAAGGGCTGGAAAATGTGAAGGTTTTCCATGCCGGCACGGCATTCAAGGACGGCGAGCTGATTGCCAATGGCGGCCGCGTACTCAACATTACGGCAGTTGCAGGAACGGTCGCCGAGGCGCAGAAGGCGGCCTATGACGCGATCAAGAAGGTCGACTGGCCGGAAGGCTTCTACCGTTCCGACATCGGCTGGCGCGCCGTTGCGCGTGAACATGCCGGCAAGTAACCCCTTGCGGTTTCCGCTTGTCTTGTCTCCGGTTCCATCCCCTCAGGTTCCGCTCCATTGAGCGGAACTTTTGTTTTCAGGCAATGCAAACCCGGTCGCGGCCTGCATTCTTGGCTGCATAAAGCGCATCATCCGCCCGACGCATGGTGTCGTAGAGGCTGTGCCCATTCAACTGCTCGGCGACGCCAAAGCTGGACGTGACACGCCAGCTGCCCTTGGGGCTTTCAAACTGCAATTCACGCACGCGGCATCTGATCGTTTCAGCCAGGCTACTTGCCTCATATATGGCCGTATCCGGCATGAAGATCACGAATTCCTCGCCTCCCATGCGGGCTGCAATCGCCGATTTCGGCGTGTGCTGTCTCAACAATTCGCCGACTGCAGCGATCACCTGATCCCCACCCTCATGGCCATAGGTATCATTGACCCGCTTGAAATGGTCCAGATCACCCATGACAACCGAAAGCGGACTGCGATCCTCCTTGCGGGCAAGGATGCGCCCGACCTGACGGTCAAAGCCGCGCCGGTTCCAGATCTTGGATAATTCATCGATTTCCGACTGCTCACAGGCCTCCCCCAGCATGTGGGAAACGGTGCCAAGCAGCAGCAGAAGATTGCGGACAATATGGACGCACAAGCCAATGAAAATCGAAAGACACGCGCCCAGATCATTATAGCCCATGTCAGGGTGCATATAGACATCCGGCCAGTCGAAAAAGACAATACGGATGACAATATGCACGCAGCTGAACAGGGTCAGGACCAATAAAAGCCTGTCGACGAGACGCTCCAGACCCGACAGGATCAGCACCCGCACCACGACAGCGTAGCATAACAGCACCGGAAGCTGCATGAACACATTGCAGATATGGGAATGCTCATGCAATTCAAAGGTTATCAGATAACATGTCAGGCAAAACAGAAGTATGACTAATATTTCTTTCCAGTTGACTTTCAGCTTGTAATTATTGTGCAGGCCGATCGCGACGGCGATGATATTTATAATCGTCATGGAATAGGTAATGATCACAATATGCCGTGGCGACTCATATTCAGTCGCGCTGAGGCTCAATATTGCGCATATGGCTGTACTGATCGATGAAATCGTGAACCAGCGCGGCGCCCCACATGTTCTTTCCTGCAAAGCGATAAAGGCGAAGATCAGCGTGAAAAGACAGGCGGCCGTTAAGTTTTCTGTCATGAATATTGAAATCAACATTTCCTGAGACTGCCTTGAGGCGTCAGCCTTATCGAATATCTACATCTGAAACTCCGAGGCCTGCTCTTGCACATTGCCGGCAGTGACAGGATAAACCCGGAATACATACCCGCCCCAGGACCGTTTCCCATACCGGGCAAGCCGCTCAAGGCGGCCAGATCGGCAGGAACTGCCGCAGGAAACAGCCAACCGGCTCGATGCCGCCCCATGCGCAGACGCATTCCGTGCCATCAGGACGCATGTCCGCCTGTTGAAAAGTCCCGCGCATGCTTCGCATGTCCTGCACCTTTTCTTCACCCATCCAGACAGATGGACCTCACAGCATTTCACCAAGGAAAGACCCGCCCAATGCATGGCCAAGACCGGCATGACCAGTTTGAGCGATCTTTACTGCCAAAAATTCACGGCTTTCAGATTTAGCGTATTTGCGAGAAACTTCACTGCCAACTAATTCGGCAAATTCTTGTCAGAGCCATTCCCAGAAACAGGAACCGTTTTCCCTCTGCACAGGCGAAACGAACAATATGTCAGGGCAGAGGTTCTTTCGGCAGTGACAGATCCGTTCCGGGCAGATGTTTCAGGCGACAAAGACCTGATTGCGGCCTGCCTGCTTTGCGCTATAGAGCGTGATGTCCGCCCGTTGCATGGTCTCGCCGAAGTCCTCATCATCCAGGGACTCGACTATCCCGAAACTTGCGGTTGCCTTCCAGGATTTCCGCCGCTGTGAAACTCCATCCGCTCCATCTCACTGCGCAGCATTTCTGCCATATTCCTGGCCTGTCTGGCCTCCATGCCGGGAAGAAAGGCAATGCATTCCTCGCCACGATACGCGCACAGACGGAAGACAAGGCAGGCGTTTTTCAGGAGACGTCAAAGGCTGCAATCACCCGATCGCCGCCATCATGGCCGTATTGGTCATTGATCTGCTTGAAGCAATCAAGACCACTCATGACGAGCGCATAGGTTTTATCGGTCGCCATGCATGACATGACGGTAAAAGCCATGACGGTTATGGATGGCTGAAAGGACGGCAATTTCGGATTTTCGCTGACTGCCCCCACGATGCAGGCCACCATGCGCAGCAACAAAGCAGCCCATCAGCAGATGAATGATGGTACCGACAACCAGTGAGACCAGGGGACAACTTCCCCGCTGCGATCTGCAACTCTGATATCCTCGCCCGGCCATACGCTGACGTCGATCCTGGAGATGAATTGCTGACAGATTGACAGGACCAGCGCGCAGAGAAGCTTGCCCGCGCGCAATATCATGCCCGTGCGATAGATCGCATTCAAACCCATACAGGCTGAAAGCAGCGCCCCAGCATGATGGCAAAGGAAAAGTGACTGTCAGATACGGGTTTGGCGCATGGGGGATCCAGAACCCGATGCCTGCCATGACCATCAACCACAGAAATGCGCCCATGAACCAGCGCGAGCCGGTCTGTTCCGTTTCCTGCAGCGAGAGGACGCCAAATGCCAGCACAAAGATGCACGCGACCGGAGATGAACGGTCAGGAAGAACGGTACCAGCGTCATGAGAAAGCACCTGAATTGTACAAGAAACAGACGGATTTGATACCTTGGAAATGCTGGCAACCTGAAGATGAAGTCGCAGCAGAAAGCAAGCGATTGAATTAATGATCAGCCTTTATTGTCAAAATTTGAACGCTCAAAGTATTCCAAAATTATTGACGTTTACGTAAAAAGTATATAGCCGTGAAGAAGTCAGTGAACCAGAAGACACGCTTGCCTTTGCAAACTGACGTCAGGTCTGGCCATTGTCACCCTTGTCCGGGATAATGGCGCCACGGCAAAGCAGCGTCCGTCGGGATCATGAGCCTGTGAAAGATTGAGCGAGCGTTTGAGGAGGAAAGATGTATCGCGCACCAGTTTCTGAAATTTCACACACGTTGATGAAGGTTGCCGGACTGGAACAGGCACTGAGCGATAATCGCTTTCCCGAATTCTCCGCCGATCTTGCCGAAGCCATTCTGGAAGAGGCGGGCAAATTTGCCGCTGACCGTATTGAACCGTTGCGTGTCGTGGGCGACAAACAGGGCGCGAGCGTCAAGGATGGCGTGGTGACCACGACGGCCGGCTGGAAGGAACTCTACCGCGACTGGGCGGCTGGCGGCTGGAATGCGCTGACCGGGAGCCCGGATTATGGCGGCCAGGGGCTGCCGATGATGATGTCGGTTGCGGTCAATGAAATGTGGAATTCCGGCTCGCTATCCTTTGCCATTGGCCCGACGCTGACCATGGGTGCTGTGGAAGCGCTGGAAAAACATGCCTCGAAGGAACTGAAGGACATCTATCTGCCCAAGCTCATTTCCGGCGAATGGATGGGCACGATGAACCTGACCGAGCCGCAGGCGGGGTCCGATCTTGGTGCCCTGCGCACCCGTGCCGAACGTCGTGACGATGGCACCTATCGCATTTTCGGCCAGAAAATCTTCATCACCTATGGCGAACATGACCTAACGGAAAACATCATCCATCTGGTTCTGGCGCGCCTTCCCGATGCGCCTGCGGGCACAAAGGGCATTTCGCTGTTCCTCGTCCCCAAATTCCTCGTCAATGCAGATGGCTCGCTTGGCCGGCGCAATGACCTGTTCTGCTCTGGCCTTGAACACAAGATGGGCATTCATGCCTCGCCAACCTGCACCATGATCTATGGCGATGGTTTTGTGAAAGGCGAGGAAACTGGCGCTGTCGGTTATCTGATCGGCGAGGAGAACCGCGGCCTCAACTGCATGTTCACCATGATGAACAATGCCCGCCTGCTGGTTGGAATTCAGGGCGTGGGCGTGGCAGAGGCTGCCTATCAACAGGCGCTGAACTATGCCCGAGAGCGCAGGCAGGGCCGCGCCATCGGCGTCAAGGACGGCATGAGCCCGATCATTGAACATCCGGATGTCCAGCGCATGCTCCTGACCATGAAGGCGCTGACCCAGGTTGCCCGTTCCATCACCTATGCCTGCGCCCATGCAATTGACATGAGCCATGTCAGCGAAGGTGACGAGGCGCGCCATTGGGCGGATCGTGCCAGCCTGCTCACACCGCTTGCCAAGAGCTTTGCCACGGATGCAGGCGTCGATGTTGCCTCGCTCGGCATCCAGATCCATGGCGGCATGGGCTTCATTGAGGAAACGGGTGCCGCACAATTGCTGCGCGATGCCCGCATCACGCCGATCTATGAAGGCACCAACGGCATTCAGGCCATCGACCTTGTGACGCGCAAGCTGCCGCTTGGCAATGGCCAGCACGTTCATGGCTATCTTGACGAATTACAGGCTGATGCCGACAAGGCCATCGCTTCCAACCGTGCGGAACTGGGCGAAACCGGAACGCGCCTTGCCAGGGCCATTGCCGATGCGCGCGCGGCAACCACATGGCTGCAACAGGCCATGGCTGACAACCGCCTTGCCGAAGCCCTTGCGAGTGCAACGCCCTATCAGCGCCTCTTGTCGCTGGTTGCAGGCGGCGCCTATCTGGCGCGTGGCGCCCTTGCCGACGACAATGCCGGCCGTGCAGCCTTGAGCCGATTCTATGCCGAAAACCTGCTTGGGGAAGTGGCAGCCCTCAAGGAAACCGTGCTTGGCGGCGCAACAAGCCTTGCTGCGGCCAGATCCGTTCTGGAGGCCTGAGATGAGCGATCATATTCTGGTTGAGCGCAGGGATGCCATACAGATCATCCGGCTCAACCGGCCGGAGAAGAAAAATGCCATCACCCGCGCCATGTATGCCGCCATGGCCAAGGCATTGCGCAAGGGGGATGCGGATGATGCTATCCGCGTTCATGTCTTTCTCGGCGTGCCGGGCGCATTCTCGGCCGGCAATGACCTGCAGGATTTCATGACTGCCGCCACCAGCAATGACATGGGCAAGGAAATTCTGGAATTTCTCACTGCCCTGTCCAGCGCAAGGAAGCCGATCGTTTCCGGCGTCAATGGCCTTGCCATCGGGGTGGGTACGACGATCCACCTGCATTGCGACCTGACCTTTGCCACGCCGGAATCGCTGTTCCGCACGCCCTTTGTCGATCTCGGGCTGGTGCCGGAAGCAGCCTCAAGCCTGCTTGCCCCCAATCTGATGGGACATCAGAAGGCCTTTGCCCTACTGGCCCTGGGGCATGGCTTTACGGCAGATGCCGCACATGAGGCCGGTATCGTCTATCGCATCGTTTCAGCCGACAGGCTGGAGGACGATGTGATGCAGGCTGCTGCTGAAATTGCCGCCAAGCCGCCTGAGGCCATGCAGATTGCACGCGCCCTGATGCGCATGCCTGCCGAACCTCTGTCCGATCGCATTGTCCGCGAAGCGCGCCATTTTGCCGAACGCCTGACATCAGAGGAAACCCGTGCGGCCCTCCTCGCCTTTTTCACGCGCAAGAAATAAAAATCGCAAGAAAAAACCCGGATGGTATTTCCATCCGGGTGGCTATTCTTGGAGGTCAGCCAATTCATTGAGCCCTTAAACTCACGCTTTCTATAATATCACTATAATATAATAAGTGGATATGATCACAAGAATGTGATCGCGGCTAAACGGCAGTTTCTGCCGAACATTGCCACTTGTGGTGAGGGGCTCAGTTCCGCGTGATGATTTCCGTGCCCTCGATCACCATGCGCACGCCAAGCGTGCCGCTCTTGCGACGGGCAAGAAAGCGTGGGCGGCGACGCAACGCCTCGCCCTGACGGCGGTTCTGTGCGTCATTGCCACGCGCCGAGCCATTATGGCTGTTGAGCGGGCGGGCAACACCATCTTCCTCGATCAACAGCATCGGCAGGTTGAAGGCTGCAGCCCAGGCGCGCCAGTCAGCGGCAATGTCGGTCAGGTCATGCGCAACCAGCAATGGGACGGAAAGCTGGCCATCCTCATGCAGCAATTCCAGCGTCACGGTGATTTCACCAAATTCATCCTCGACCGCGCGTGCAGCAACACCGGAAAAGGCCGAAATCGGCAATGCAATCGACATGGGCAGGCCGCTTGACTGCAGAACCTGCCGGATGACGGCGCCGCGTTCGTTCAGCGTTACAGTGACATCGCCTTTTCCGTTACGCGCGGCATAGGTCACAACCTGCGGAAAATGGAATGGATCGAGCCTGAGTTCCTGGCCGGCCCATTCTGGCTTTTTCAGTCCATTGCTCATCATCATCAACGCCTCTGTCTCGCTTGCGAGCCGGTTGTACCGACTTTTCTGCCGGGCTGTATCAAAGACTGTCGCTTCTCGCCCTTGTTGATGATGAGAATAGCTGCGGTTTCTTACCGGCGGGCTTAAGGAGTTGGGTTAACTTTTTCCTGCTTTTTCATTTGGTTATCAGATTGCAACCGTCTGTAAGACTTCGGAAAGGGAAGTAAATTCCCATTTACAAAAGTAAAAGGCGGACTATTGCCAGCCCGCCCTGAAATTCTCTAACAACGCAGAATTACAGCACTTTTCCCGGATTCATGATGCCTGCCGGGTCAAAGACCTTCTTAACCCTTCGCATCAGCTCAAGCGCGACAGTCGATTTGAAATGCACAAGTTCATCGCGCTTCAGCACGCCAATGCCGTGTTCGGCCGAGATCGAACCATTATAACGAGCAACAATTGTGTGGATACGGTGATTAAGTTCTCCCCAGCGTGCGAGGAATGCTTCCTTGTCTGCGCCCACCGGCTGCGACACGTTGTAATGCAGATTGCCATCGCCGATATGACCGAAGCAGACAATGCGCGAACCGGGTATCATTTCGAGCGTCGCAGCATTGGCTTCGCGGATGAAATCCGGGATCGAGGCGACCGGCACGGAAATATCATGCTTGATCGAGCCACCTTCCGGCTTCTGCGCCCAGGACATTTCCTCGCGCATTTTCCAGAATGACTGCACCTGCGCCACGCTTTCAGCAATGGCCGCATCCTGAATGATGTCATTTTCAAACGCTTCCGTCAGGATCGTTTCCAGCGTCGTGCGCGCATCCTCCTCCGAACGCGAGGAGGAAATATCAATCAGCACATACCAGTCATGCGGCGATTCCAGCGGATCACGCACGCCTTCGACATGGCGAATGGTGAATTCGACACCCATGCGCGGCATCAGTTCAAAGCCGGTGAGCGACGGGCCTGCATGTTCATTGGCAAGCTTGAACAGGCGCAGCACATCGTCAGGGCTGCGCAGGCCAGCATAGGCAACCCCCTTGCCCTTTGGCTGCGGGAAGATTTTCAGCACCGCTGCGGTGATGACGCCGAGCGTACCTTCAGAACCGACAAACAGATCCTTCAGATCATAGCCGGTATTGTCTTTCTTGACGTAACGCAGATCGTTCAGCACCTCGCCAGTCGGCAGAACAACTTCCAGCCCAAGGCAAAGCTCACGCATATTGCCATAGGCCAGTACGGCCGTACCGCCCGCATTGGAACCCAGATTGCCGCCGATCTGGCACGAGCCTTCCGCCCCCAGCGAAAGCGGGAACAGGCGGCCGGCATCGGCAACGGCATCCTGCAGATTTTTCAGGATCACACCCGCTTCGACCGTCACCAGATTGCCAACCGTATCGATGGAGCGGATGCGGTTCATGCGGCCCATTGACAGGACGATTGCCGTACCGCTCTGATCCGGGGTCTGACCACCGACAAGCCCGGTATTGCCGCCCTGCGGCACAACCGGGGTTCCGGTTTCGCTGGCAAGCTTCATGATCGCCGCCACTTCCTCGGTCGAGCCCGGACGCAATACCAGAGGCGAGCGCCCCTGATAAAGGTCACGCTGCTCAAGCATATAGGGCGCAATGTCATTGGCATTGGTGAGCGCGTTCTTCTCACCAACGATGGAGGCAAAGCGTGCAATCAGGGCTGAATCGAGCATGGTCTTCATTTCTTCAAGGTTAGCGCGGGGCCGCCGCGCGCTTCAATCGATCATTGATGGCCTCACCAAGGCCTTCGACAGGAATGGGTTCAACGGCAATTGCGCTGGCACCGCTTTGATCGAGCCTGCGCATGAAATCAAACAGATTGCTGGCCGCCTCGCGCAAGCTTCCGCTTTCGCTCAGGTTCAGCACGGCCTTGGCATGTTCCGCGCCGCTGACGCGGTTTGGCCCAAAGGCCAGCAACGCCTCGCCGGGCAGAACTGCGCTGACATTGAGCCGCACCGCCGCATCCGGCGCATAATGCGAGGCCATCATGCCGGGCGCCTGAATGGCGGCAGCATGATCGGCACGGATCAGTCTTTGACCTAGAAATTTTTCGATCTCTTCCGCCGCAAGCCCGCCGGGGCGCAGGAGATGCGCCGTGTCACCCTCGATCTTGACGATGGTCGATTCCACGCCAACGCCACAGGGGCCGGCATCAAGGATGAGATCAATCTTCCCCCCCAGATCAGCGGCCACCGCTTCGGCACTGGTCGGGCTGATGCGACCAGACGTATTGGCGCTGGGAGCCGCCACGGGACTGTCGAGAGTCTTTATAACATCACGCACACGCCCTTCCGGCATGCGCACGGCAAGCGTTGCAAGCCCGGCAGTGACCAGCGGATGCACCGGGCGACCGGTTGCCTGCACGTCCTTCACCGGCAGAACCAGCGTCAGCGGCCCCGGCCAGAAGCGCTCTGCCAGTGCGCGCGAGACGGGATCGAAATCGACATGGCGCTCTGCCATGGCAATGCAACTGACATGAGCAATCAGCGGATTGAAGGAGGGACGCCCCTTTGCGGCAAAAATGCCAGCCACAGCCTCGCCATTCGCCGCATCGGCAGCAAGGCCATAGACCGTCTCGGTCGGTATGGCCACCAGACCGCCACAACGCAGCACATCGACTGCGCGGGATATGGCACCCTCATCAAATGGAACGATATCAGTCAAAGGCGTGGCCTGTCGGTTGAAAATACCGTGTAGCTACACAAATGCCGCTTTCCGGGCAAGCAGATCAAACGGCGCGTTCATGCCAAATTGGAATGAACTGTCAAGAAAAAGGGCGCCTTGCGCGCCCTTCCCTATCCGGCGATCCTGGAAAAATCGGCAACTTTGCCTGTTGCCGTGCGGATCAGATCAAGCAGGGCCAATCGATTGGCGCGAATCTTTTCATCCTCGTCATTGACCAGCACCTTCTCGAAGAAGGTGTCGACCGGACCGCGCAGCTTTGCCAATGCACGCATGGCGCCGTTGAAATCTTCGCGAACAATTGCCGCCTCTGCTTCACCTGCGGCCAGATTGATCGCTTCATACAGCGCCTTTTCTTCATCCAGCTTCAGAAGCGAGGCATCAACTTGATCGGCAATGCGCGTGCCCTTCTTTTCTTCGGCGGCAAGAATATTCGCAGCGCGTTTTGTCCCGGCCAGCAGGTTCTTGCCGTCTTCTTCGTTGATGAAGACGATCAGCGCTTCCAGACGACGGGCAACCAGAAGCAGATTGTCGGCTTCAGGCGTCAGCACCGCATCAATCGCATCGTAGCGTGCGCCTTCGTCTTTCAGATAAACCTTGAGGCGATCATGGAAGAAGGAGAGAAGATCTGCCAGAATCGGCTTTGCATTGCGCTCTGTCTCGGCACGAATTTCCGCCTCATAATTGCGCAGCGCATTATCGGCATCCTGTTCGCCGTCAACATCGCCTGATTTTTGCGTGGCAAGCTTTTCTTCAAACGCACGCAACTGACGCTGAATATGGCCTGCCGTCAAAGCGGCATAAGCTGACTGGAACAGCGGCATGAGCGGGAATTTCCATTCCTGCGACAGAAGCAGGCGAATGACGCCAAGAGCTGCACGACGCAGTGCATAAGGGTCTTTCGAGCCGGTCGGCTTTTCATCAATCACCCAGAAGCCAACCAGCGTATCAAGCTTGTCGGCCAGGGCAACGGCAACCGAAACCGGGTTCTTCGGCACGATGTCCGATGGGCCCTGTGGCTTGTAATGTTCTTCGAGTGCGCTTGCCACGGCTTCGTCTTCGCCCTGAAGAAGCGCATATTTGCGGCCCATTGCGCCCTGCAGTTCAGGGAACTCGCCAACGACTTCAGTCTGAAGATCAGCCTTGGCGAGAACGGCGGCACGGGTTGCAAGCGCCGGATCGGCGCCAACGAGTGGCGCGATCTGGGCAGCCAGCTCGCGGATACGTTCAACGCGTTGGCCCTGTGTACCAAGCTTGGCATGGAAGGTGACATTGAGCGCATCCAGACGCGCCATGCGCTGATCGAGCGGCTTATTCAGATCAAGGCCGAATTTTTCCGCCGATGCGGCAAGCTTGTCGAGATCCGGCAAGTCATGCTGGTCGGTGTGCCAGAAATAGAGCGCATCCGACAGGCGTGCGCGGACAACCTTGCCATTGCCAAAAGCGATTTCCCTGCCGCCATCGCGTGCTGCAATGTTCGACACCAGAATGAACTTGTTGGAAAGGACTTCCTTTTCGCCCTGACGGCGCGTGACAAAGCATTTCTGATTGGCGCGGATGGTCAGGCGAATGACTTCCGGCGGAATTTCCAGGAATTCTTCCTCAAACTCGCCCATCAGCACGACCGGCCATTCGACAAGACCTGAGACTTCTTCCAGAAGCCCTTCGTCTTCCACCAGATCAAGGCCGGAGGCAAAGGCCAGATTGCGCGCATCCTGCAAGATGATTTCCTTGCGGCGCTCGGCATCGAGCACGACAAAGGCCTTTTCCAGCTTTTCGACATAATCATCGAAACGGCGCACCGTGATCGGCTGACCGTCGCTCAAGAAACGATGGCCATAGGTGACATTGCCCGACCTGATGCCATCGACTTCAAATTCGATGACCTGCGTTTCTTCCGTTTCAGGGCCGAACGTGCAGAGGATCGACTGCAGTGGACGCACCCAGCGCAGCGCGCCCGGCCTTGCCGATGCCGCGCCCCAGCGCATCGATTTCGGCCATGGGAAATTGCGGATCGTCTGCGGCACGAGTTCGGCAATGATTTCTTCTGCCGCACGTCCCGGCTTCGTCAGATGGGCAACATAAAAATCACCCTTCTTCGGATCGGAATGAACATGCGCTTCAGAAATATCGCGCAGGCCAGCCTTGCGCAAAAAGCCCTGAATGGCCTGTTCCGGTGCCGTGACCGATGGGCCCTTGATGTCTTCATGCACATCCTTCGAGCGCACGGTCAGCCCGCGAATATCCAGCGCCAGACGGCGCGGCGTCCAATAGGCCGTGGCAGCCTCATAAGTCAGGCCGGCATCGACCAGACCGTCGGTGATCATCTTCTTCAGATCACCGGCAGCCTTGCGCTGCATGCGCGCCGGGATTTCCTCCGAGAAAAGCTCTAACAGTAAATCCGGCATTAGAGCACCTCTTTCTTATAGTTGTAGCCACCGGCATCAGTCAGCAGGAAGGCCTCGCCGCACTGACGTGCGAGATTGCGCACACGCAGAATATAGCTCTGGCGTTCGGTGACCGAGATCACGCCGCGCGCATCCATCAGATTGAATACGTGAGATGCCTTGATGCATTGGTCATAGGCCGGAAGAACGCATTTGTGCAGCGAATTTTCGCCCGTGCTGCCAGCTTTCAGAATGGCCTCGCATTCGCGCTCGGCATCAATGAAATGCTGATGCAGCATATCGGTATTGGCAATTTCAAAATTGTAACGGGAATATTCCTGTTCGGCTTGCAGGAAGACATCGCCGTAAGTGACCTTCTCATCGCCTTCAAGGCCATTGAAGTTGAGGTCATAAACATTGTCGACGCCCTGCACATACATGGCAAGACGTTCCAGACCATAGGTAAGTTCGCCTGCAACCGGTGCGCATTCAATGCCGCAGACCTGCTGGAAATAGGTGAACTGCGACACTTCCATGCCGTCGCACCAGCATTCCCAGCCAAGCCCCCAGGCACCCAGTGTCGGGCTTTCCCAGTCGTCCTCGACGAAACGCACATCATGCAGCGTCGGATCAAGGCCGATCGCCTTCAATGAGCCGAGATAGAGCTCCTGCAGGTTTGGCGGCGATGGCTTGATGAGCACCTGATATTGGTAATAGTGCTGCAGACGGTTGGGGTTTTCGCCATAGCGGCCATCTTTCGGACGGCGCGAAGGCTGGACATAGGCAACCTTCCATGGCTTTGGCCCAAGCGAGCGAAGCGTCGTGGCGGGATGGAATGTACCCGCCCCCACTTCCATGTCGTAAGGCTGCAGGATCGCGCAACCATGTTCCGCCCAGTAATTATGGAGCGTCAGGATCAGACCCTGAAAGGAACGGGTGGGATGCATATGTGCGGGCAACGTACTGGACACCGGTGGAGCCTCGTTTCGTAAATGATGGCCCGGTCTAATTTGTCAGCACGGCAGGGTCAAGCTTGTCGTGCAGCCGGCCGTTGATCAGGCGCATGGATGAAACCATCCTCCCCCGGAAAAGCACAGTTTTCCAGCCTTTCGCAGTTCAATACAATCAATCCAGCTTATTCAGAAGAAAAAGATATGATGCTGACTTCAACAAAAATATTTGAACTATTACCAGACCATGGCCTGCTTTATGATGTTTTCAACCAGAGTGCAGTATATGCATTGCTGCTGTTTCAACAAATATTCACATTTGAATACGCTGGCTGTTTATCTCCTGAACGATCAAGATCTTGAATCAACCGAAAACCCGAACGCAGACCTTATAATTACAAGGAATTTATAGTCTTTTAGAAGCAATGGGAAAATATGAAGCCAGCGAAAATCTGGATCCAGGACGGAATTTTACAAGCGTATCACGACAGCGAGCACAGCAGGACTCGATTGGGGCAGTGAAGAAGGCGGCCTAAGAGCCCGACTCAAAATTTCATTTTTGCGATACGCCTCGTCATTCGCCTGATTGAGGAGATGACCATCCAAGCTTGTG